>JBOGJK010000764.1:0-2789 GCA_050745345.1 Thermoanaerobaculia bacterium | reverse complement strand
ATTCCATCTTTCGGAGACCGGTCCGAGTCCTGCGGCGGGACGCCTCCGAAAAGGTAGCCGCGTTGCTCCGGGCGCGGAATCTCATGGAGAGGCGGGGGTGGGAGGCGCGGGCGATCGACCTTCGTTTCGCGGATCAAATCGTTCTGGTGGGCGCCTACGGCGGTGGGAATTCCCTTTGAGCATCGGAAGGCGGAAAGCGGAAGGAGGGAGGCGGTGCATTCCGGCGAACAGTTCCCCGATCGCCTGCCACCCTCCGTTTCCCCGCTGCCCGATCGAAAGCGTTTGAGAATGTCGAAGCCCGAGAACTTCCTCGTCGCCTGCGACATCGGCTCCTCCAAGATCTGCGTGTTGATCGGCGAGCAAAATGCCCGCGGCTCGCTCGACGTGATCGGCAAGGGCGCGGCCGCCAACCGCGGCACCCGCAAGGGCAACATCGTCAACGTCGACGCGACCATCGAGGCGATCAAGCGGGCCGCCGAGGAGGCCGAGATCATGGCCGGTGTCCAGATCTCGCGGGCCTGGGTCGGCGTCTCCGGCTCCAACGTCCGGTCGTTCAACAGCCGGGGTGTCGTGGCGGTGGCCGGCAAGGAGCGGGAGATCTCGCGGGACGACGTCGCGCGCGTCATCGACGCGGCGCGGGGGGTCCAGATCCCCCAGGACCACGAGGTCGTCCACGTCGTTCCGCGGGACTTCACGGTGGACGGGCAGGACGGCGTGGGCGACCCGGCGGGAATGGTCGGCTCGCGGCTGGAAGCGGACGTGCACGTCGTGACGGCTCCCGTCGCGGTCACGCAGAACATCGTGACCTGCATGAACAAGGCGGGCATCGAGGTCGTGCAGCTCGTGCTCGAGCAGTTCGCCGCCGCCGAGGCGGTCCTGACCCCGGACGAGAAGGAGCTCGGGATCGCTCTGGTCGACATCGGCGGGGGCACGACCGAGCTCGCGGTCTACCAGCGCGGCTCGATCGCCCACACCGCCGTCTTCCCGATCGGCGGGGACCACTTCACCAACGACCTGGCCGTGGTTCTGCGGGCCCCGATCACCGACGCCGAGCGCATCAAGAAGAAGTTCGGCTCCGCCCTGCGCGCCGGCGTGGGCGCCGACGAGATGGTCGAGGTGCCGATGGTCGGCGGGCGGGCACCCAAGCTCTGCCCCCGAACGACACTCTCGGAGATCCTGCAGCCCCGCGCCGAGGAGCTCCTCTCCCTCGTGCGGGAGGACTTGCAGCGGCTCGGCCTCGACAAGGAGATCCGCTCCGGGGTCGTGCTGACGGGGGGAGGGGCGGAGCTGGAGGGCCTCGCCGAGGTCGCCGAGGGCATCTTCGAAGGGCCGGTGCGCCGGGGGATCCCCTCCGGAGTCGGCGGGCTCGTGGACGTCGTCTCGCGTCCGGAGTGGGCAACGGCGACGGGGCTGCTGCTCTACGGGCACCGGTACAAGCCGAAGAAGCGCCGCGCGGAAGGGATCACGCGGATCACGAGCTCGGTGGCAAGAGCCTTCCGGGATTTCTTTTGATTCGGCGCCGAAGCGAAACGGAGCGAGGGGGGGAACGCACGATGATCGAGTTCGTGGGCGAGGACAGACCGCATCGGCTCTCGATCGAGTTGGAGGGCGGCGACGCTTCGCCCGCGACCCTCAAGGTCATCGGGGTGGGAGGCGGCGGCACCAACGCCGTCAACCGCATGATCGCGGCGGGACTTCAGGGTGTCGAGTACATCGCCTGCAACACCGACCTGCAGGCCCTCCGGATGGCTTCGGCGCCGATGAAGCTCCAGATCGGCTCGCGGCTGACCAAGGGATTGGGCGCCGGCGCCGACCCCGAGGTCGGGCGCAACGCGGCGCTCGAGGACCAGGAGAAGCTCGCGCACGTCGTCAAGGGGGCCGACATGATCTTCCTCGCCGCCGGGCTCGGAGGCGGCACGGGCTCCGGCGCCGGGCCGATCATCGCCAAGCTCGCGGCCGAGGCGGGGGCCCTGACGGTGGCCGTAGTGACCAAGCCCTTCGACTTCGAGGGGAAGAAACGGATGCGCCAGGCGGAGCGCTCGGCCCGCGAGCTGCGCAACCACGTGGACACTCTCATCACGATCCCCAACCAGAGGCTCCTCTCCTTCGTCGAGCGCAACACCCCCTTGAACGACGCCTTCAAGACGGCCGACGACGTTCTGCGGCAGGCGATTCAGGGGATCTCGGACCTGATCAACTGCCCGGGCGAGATCAACCTCGACTTTGCCGACGTCAAGAAGATCATGTCGGACATGGGACGGGCCCTGATGGGCACGGCCGTCGCCGAGGGGGAGAACCGCGCGGTCCACGCCGCGCAGGCGGCAATCAGCTCGCCGCTGCTCGAGGACGCCTCGATCGAGGGGGCGCGCGGGGTCCTCATAAACATCACGGGAGGAGCCGACCTGACGCTCTTCGAGGTCAACGAGGCGGCCGAGATCATCCAGCAGGCCGCGGACCCGGAGGCCGAGATCCTCTTCGGCTGCGTGCACGACGAGCGCCTCTCGGGGCTGGTCAAGGTCACCGTCATCGCGACCGGCTTCGACCGGGCGGAGGACTTGGAGGCCCCGCAGGAGGAGGAACATCGGACCGTCCCGGCGCGCCCCGGGCGTGCCCCCTTCCTGCGCGGGGACGACTCGGGCGGCTTCGGGCCCAACGCTTCGTCGCGGGACGATTTCGACATCCCGACGGTTCTGCGCCGGCAGATGGACTGAAGACTCGGGCCGCCCCCTCTCGCGGGGACGCGGCGGCCTCGGGGTCTTCAGAGCGGAGGGGCCGCCGCTCCGCTCCGC
>JBOGJK010000763.1:0-4881 GCA_050745345.1 Thermoanaerobaculia bacterium | reverse complement strand
TGGTAGTAGAGCGCGTCGCTGAGCTCACCCCAGAGATGCTCGTCGACCGGCGTCGTCGCGAACGCGCGGATGTCCTTCGACTGCTCCTCCCGGAATTCCTCGCAGCTTCTTTCCTTGCGCGCGACGCCGATCAACGCGAGCTCGCGCGGCAGGAGCCCGTTCACCTTGAGGTTGTAGAGGGCGGGCAGGAGCTTGCGCCGGGTCAGGTCGCCGGCGGCGCCGAAGATGACGATCGCGCACGGGTCGGCCGGCCGCTCGGGCCCCTGGAGGGCGTGGGTCGGCATCGGCCTCTCTAGCCTCCGGAGGCGCGCTCGACGTGACCGCCGAACTTGTGGCGCATCGCCGAGAGCACCTTCTCCGCGAAGGTGTGCTCCTGGCGCGAACGGAAGCGCGCATAGAGCGCCGCCGAGAGCACGTCAGCCGGGACGGCCTCCTCGATGGCCGCCATGATCGTCCACCGTCCCTCCCCGGAGTCCTGGACAACGCCGGTGTAGTTGGACAGGGTCGGGTTCTCGGCGAGGGCCAGCGCCGTCAGGTCGAGCAACCAGGAGCCGACGACGCTCCCGCGCCGCCACACCTCGGCAATGTCGGGGAGGTTCATCTCATAGCGCAGCTCCTCAGGCAGGTCCTTCGACTTGGCGTTGAGCAGGATGTCGAACCCTTCGGCATAGGCCTGCATCAGGCCGTACTCGATCCCGTTGTGCACCATCTTGACGAAGTGGCCGGCGCCCGACGGGCCGCAGTGGAGGTAGCCGTGCTCCGCCGTCCCGCCCAGCTTCTCGCGCCCGGCCGTGCGAGGCACGTCGCCGATCCCCGGGGCGAGCGTCTTGAAGACCGGGTCGAGGCGCCGGACGACCTCTTTCTCGCCGCCGATCATCAGGCAGTAGCCGCGCTCGATCCCCCACACGCCCCCGCTCGTGCCGACGTCCACGTAGTGGATCCCCTTTCCCTTGAGGACCTTCATCCGGCGCACGTCGTCCTTGTAGAAGGAGTTGCCGCCGTCAATGATCGTGTCCCCGGGCGCCATCCGGGCCCCCAGGTCCATGACGACCTGCTCCGTCGCCGCCCCCGCCGGTACCATCACCCAGGCCGTGCGCGGAGTCTCCAGCGTGCCTACGAAATCGTCCAGCGTCGTCGTTCCCGTCGCTCCCTCGCTGGCGAACCGCTGGGCGCTCGCCGGGTCCCTTGCGTAGGCGGCGACGGCGTGCCCGCCCTTCAGGAGACGTCGCGCCATGTTCCCGCCCATGCGGCCCAGGCCCACCATCCCGATCTGCATGGTCTTGGTCCTCCTTACGCGTTCGATGGCTTGAGAGCCTGGTGGATGGCCTGTCTCAGCATCGTCAGCCCGCTTTTCACGTCCGCGCCCAGGTGCACGCGCAGCGCGCGGCGGCGGCGCTCCGCGAGGACCTGGAAATCGCCCCGGGCCTGGGCCGCCTTGACGACGCCGAAGGTGTACTGCTGCCCCGGCACGGGAAGGTCCACCGCGTCGTCGCACGTGATCTGGAGAAACACGCCCGTGTTCGGACCTCCCTTGTAGGCCTGCCCCGTCGAGTGCAGGAAGCGCGGGCCGAATCCGAGGCAGGTCGCGACCGTGTACTGGTCCCGGACAGCCCGGCGGATCGCCTGGAGCTCGGCCTCGGTGGCCGCGTTCCTCTCGATGTAGGCCAGCAGCGTGAGGTAGTCTCCCGGCCTGATCCGGTTCAGGTGCGCCTTGAGGATGCCGACGAGCGTCGTGTCACTCCCTGTCGCCGCGGCGAGCGCCGCCGCGTCCCGCTCGTCCGCGAAGAGCGTGAGCCCGTCGGCGGCGAGGATCGGCTTCTCCGCCGGGAGCGAGCCGGTTCGCTCGTACTCGCTCGTGAGCTTGCGCGTCGCCCCCTTGCTCGCCTCGACGTCGGGCTGGCTGAAGGGGTTGATGCCGAGAAGGGACCCGGCCACGGCGGTGGCGAACTCCCAGCGGAAGAACTCCGCCCCCAGGTCGTACGGGTGCTCCATCTGGATGCGCACCACCGGCTGCCCGGCTCGCTCGAGCGCGGCGAGGGCCGCGTCCTGCCGCGGGTCGGACGCGGACTCCAGCCGGAGGTACACGAAGAGGCGATCGCGGCCGTACGCGTCGGGCGTGCCCATCGGCTCGCGATCCACCGGGATCAACCCCTTCCCCTCCTTGCCGGTGGACTCGGCGAGAAGCTGCTCCAGCCAGGCTCCGAGATCGGCGATGCCGGGCGAGGCGATGAGCGTGACCTTGTCGCGCCCGGTCTTGGCCAGGACGCCCAGGATGGTCCCCAGCACCGCGCCGGGGTTCTCCTTGACCGGCACGCAGGAGGCGCAGGCATGGACCATCTCCTCTGCCCGGCCCAGGAACCTCCCCACGTCCAGGCCCATGATCGCGGCCGGGACCATGCCGAAGTCGGACAGGGCCGAGTAGCGCCCGCCGATGGACGGCATGCCGAAGAAGGTGTGACGGAACCGGTCGGCCTCGGCGACCTGCTGCATCCGCGATCCGGGGTCCGTGATGGCGATGAAGCGGCTGCCGGCCCTCTCCGGGCCGACGGCTTGCCGGACGCGCTCGAAGAAGTACTGCTTGAAGATGTTCGGCTCGAGCGTGCTCCCCGACTTGCTCGACACGATGAAGAGGGTCTTCGCCAGGTCCACCTTGCTCTCGAGCGCCCGGATCTGCGCCGGGTCGGTCGAGTCCAGGACGGAGAGCTCGGGGGAGCCCTCGATCCGGCCGAAGGTCATTTTCAAGACTTCCGGACAGAGGCTCGATCCTCCCATCCCGAGCAGCAGGACGTGGGTGAAGCCGCCGCCCTTGACGTCCTCGGCGATCCGGCGGAGGTGGTCCAGGTGCGCGATCTGGTCCTCCGTGATCCCCAGCCAGCCGAGCCAGCTCCCCTCATCGGACCCGGTCCACAGGGTCGCGTCGCGCGCCCACAGCCGGCGAACCTTCCTGCCGGCCTCCCAGTCCTTGAGCGAGGCCCTGACCGCCGCATCGAGATCGGCGGGGAGCGTCCACGTCTGGCGGGTCATCAGCCCCTGCGGCGCCCGGCACCGCTTCATCGTCGCGGCCAGGAGCTTGCCGAAGGCCTCGGAGAAGAGCGTGACCCCTTCGTCGAGAAGCCGATCGGTCACCTGCTTCATCGAGATGCCGGCCTGCTTCAGCATCTGCATCGTGTCGTGCGCCTCCGTGAGCTGCTCCTCGAGGCTGGCGCGCGGCCGCCCGTGGTCGCGGAACGCGTCGAAGGTCGCCGGTGGGATGGTGTTTACCGTGTCCGGGCCGATCAGCTCTTCCACGTAGATCACGTCGCGGTAGGTCGGGTTCTTCGTACTGGTGCTCGCCCACAGGAGCCGCTGGGTCTGCGCCCCTTTCGCGGCGAGGGCCTGCCAGCGGGAGCTGCCGGAGAGTTCCTTGTAGCGTTGATAGGTAAGCTTGGCGTTCGCGATCGCCACCTTCCCGGCGAGGCCCTTCAGGAGCGCCTGCTCCGCGGGATCCCGCGAGCGCTTCAGTCGATCGGCGATGATGCCGTCCACCAGCGTGTCAATTCGGCTGATGAAGAAGCTGGCCACGCTTGCCACCCGGCTCACGTCCCCTCGCGAGGCTGCAAAGGCCTCGAGGCCGGAGCAGTACGCCTCGGCGACGCGCTCATACGCCTCGAGGGCGAACAGCAGCGTCACGTTGACATTGATCCCCTCGCTGATGAGCTGCCGGATGGCGGGGATCCCGGCGGGCGTGGCGGGGACCTTGATCATCACGTTCGCGCGTCCCACCGCCTTCCACAGGCGCCGCGCCTCCTCGATCGTTCCCTGCGTGTTGTGCGCGAGGTCGGGGGAGACCTCGAGGCTCACGTACCCGTCGCGCGTGTGCGTGGCGGCGTAGAGCGGGCCGAACGCGTCGGCGGCGTCCTGGATGTCGCGGATCGCCAGCGTCTCGTACATGGTCTTCGCATCCAGGTCCTTCCGCTGCCCGAGCTGCTTCAACTCGGTCTCGTAATCCGTGGAGCCCGCGATCGCCTTCTCGAAGATGGCCGGGTTCGACGTGACGCCGCGCAGCCCGTCCTCGTCGAGCAGCTTCTGCAGCTCGCCGCTCGTGATCAGGCTTCGCCGGATGTAGTCGAGCCAGACCGACTGACCGTACTCCTGCAAGACTTTCAATTGATTGGCCATGGTCTATCTCCGTCTCTCGAGCGCGGTCTTGGCTGCGGTGACCACGTGTTCGGGCGTGAACCCGAACTTCTTCTGAAGCTCCTTGAGGGGCGCCGAGGCGCCGAAGGTCTTCATGCCGATCGTCTCGCCGGCCGCCCCGACGAACCGCCCCCAACCGAAGGTGGAGGCCTGTTCCACCGAGACCCGAGCCGTGACCGCCGGCGGCAGAACGCTATCGCGGTACTCCTGACTCTGTCTCTCGAACAGCTCCCACGAAGGCATGCTCACCACGCGCGCCTTCACGCCCTCGGCCGTGAGCTGCTCGTAGGCCTGAAGGCAGAGGGGGACCTCGCTGCCGGAAGCCAGAAGGACGACGTCGGGCTCGCCGTCGGCCGCGTCGGCCAGGACGTAGGCGCCCTTCTCCGCGCCGCTCGCGGCGCCGTACTTCGTGCGATCCAGGGTGGGCAGCGCCTGGCGTGAGAGAATGAGGGCGGCGGGCTGGTGCCGCAGCTTCATGATCACGCGCCACGCCTCGAGGACCTCGTTGGCATCCGCGGGCCGGAGGGTGATCAAGCCGGGAATGGCGCGCAGCGAAGCGAGATGTTCGATGGGCTGGTGGGTTGGCCCGTCTTCGCCGGCGCCGATCGAGTCGTGGGTGAAGATGGTGATCACCGGGATTTCCATGATCGCGCTGAGTCGGAGCGCGGGCCGGGAGTAATCGCTGAAGATCAGGAACCCGGAGCC
>JBOGJK010000762.1:0-2268 GCA_050745345.1 Thermoanaerobaculia bacterium | reverse complement strand
CCCCCGGACCGCCGCCGCCCCGGGGAGCCGTCGCCGCGCCCGCTCCTGCCGCCAACATCCTGCCTGGAGTGCGCTTCTCGATCGCCGTGGCCTCCGGAAAGGGAGGGGTGGGCAAGTCCACCGTCGCCGCGAACCTCGCGCTCGCGCTCGAGCGCAACGGGCGCCGGGTAGGCCTGATGGACTCGGACATCTACGGCCCCTCCCAGCAGATGATGATGGGCATCTCCGAGAAGCCGCACGTCGACGAATCGAACCAGATCGTGCCGATCGAGCGCTACGGCGTGCGCGTCATGTCGCTCGGGTTCCTCATGGACGTGGATCAGCCCGTGATCTGGCGGGGCCCCATGGTCATGAAAGCGGTCGAGCAATTCCTGCAGGACGTGGCCTGGGGCAAGCTCGACTTTCTCGTCATCGACCTGCCTCCCGGCACCGGCGACGCGCAGCTCACCCTCACTCAGAAGATCCACCTCTCGGGCGCCGTCATCGTGACGACCCCGCAGGACGTGTCGCTGATCGACGCGCGCAAGGGGCTCGCGATGTTCCAGAAAGTCAACGTGCCCGTGCTCGGCATCGTCGAAAACATGTCGTACTACGTCTGCCCCGAGTGCGGGCACCGCGACGAGATCTTCAAGCACGGCGGCGGGCGCAGGACCGCCGGAGAGCTTCGCGTCCCCTTTCTCGGCGAGATCCCTCTCGACCCGAAGGTCGCCGCGGGGGGCGACGCGGGGCGCCCGATCGTTGCGGCGGAGCCGCGCTCGGCGGTCACCGAGGCCTATCTGCGCATCGCCGAGGAGATCGTGCGGCAGCTCGACGCGTGACGCGAAGCGGCGATGGCGGCCTCCATCGAGCTCGCCCAGGGCGACATCACGGCGTTGAACGTCGACGCGATCGTCAACGCGGCCAACGAGCGGCTGCAGCTCGGAGCGGGCGTGGCCGGCGCGATCCACCGCCGGGGCGGCCCGACGATCCAGGACGAGTGCAACGAGATCGGCGGCTGCCCCGTGGGAGGGGCGGTGGTGACGAGCGGGGGGGACCTTCCAGCCCGCTGGGTGATCCACGCGGTCGGGCCGATCTGGCGCGGCGGAGGGGACGGGGAGGAAATGCTGCTCGCCTCCGCCGTGCGCGCCGCCTTGAAGCGCGCGGAGGAGGTCGGCGCCCGGTCGGTGGCGCTTCCCGCCATCTCCGCGGGGGTCTACGGCTTTCCCCTGCGGCGCGCGGCGGAGCTCTCGATCGGAGCCGCCCGCTCCTTCGCCAGAGAGGCGGCCTCGGTCGAGCGCATCGTCTTCTGTCTCTACGACGACGCCGCCATGACGGCCTTCGAGCGCGCGTTCGCGGAGGGGTGAGCGTGAGACGCGGATGACCGACTCTCTGCCGCGGGTCCTGTTTCTCCTCTCCCTGCTTTCCTCTGTACCGGCGCCCGCGGTCGCCCCCTCGGACCTCGGGAAGCTCCAGGCCGCGCGCAACGTCGGCCTGGCGGCGCTCGAGGAGAGCAACCTCGCCGAGGCGGGAAAACGCTTCGACGAGGTTCGCCGGCTCGCGCCGTCCGAGCCGCTCGGCTGGGCCGACGGCGCCGTCACCGCGCTCCGGACCAAGGACGTCGCGGGCGCCCGGAAGCTCCTCGCGGAGGCGCAGCGTCTGGCTCCGGCCGATGCCCGGATCGCGGCGCTCGCCGGCACGGCGGCCGAGCTCTCGGGCGAGACGGACGCGGCGATCGCGGCTTTCGAGAAGGCCTCGGAAGGCGACGCGAAGGACCTCGCCTCCCGCTGGAGCGTTGCGCGCCTGCTCTCCGAGAAGCCCGGGGGACGCCCCCGCGCGATCCGCTCGGTCCGGAGCGCCCTCGAGCAGGCGCCCGCCAACCTCTTCCTGCTGCTGCGGCTCTCGGAGCTCGAACGCAGCGAGGGCAACCGGGCCGGCGCGCAGGAGGCGCTGGAGCGCGTCGTGAAAGAGGCCGAGGGCGCCACGGCCGGAGACGGCAAGCTCGAGCGGTACGCGGAAGAGGCGAAGATCGCCCTCCAGTCGGGCGACATGGCGTCCGCGGCGTTGAAGGCGCGGATCGTCGAGAACCTGCTGCGGACCACGGCGCGCTATCAGCAGGCGCGCCGCGACGTCGAGCCGGGGGTCGTGGGCCTCCCGGTCGAGGAGTGGACGCCGGCGCTCGCCCTGCGGATGCGCGCCCGCCCCGCCCCCATCCCGGTCCGCTTCGCGCCGCGCGCCGAGGAGGGGCTCGCCGCCCTCTCCGGCCTTTCGGCCGTGCGCGCGGCCGGCAAG
>JBOGJK010000761.1:0-8504 GCA_050745345.1 Thermoanaerobaculia bacterium | reverse complement strand
GCGCCGTCCTTCATCCGCTCGAAGTGCTCGCGGCGGAAGACGGCGTGCGTGCCGGTCGAGGTGACGAAGAAGTCGCCGACCTGCGCGGCTTCCTCGAGCGGCATCACCGTGAACCCGTCCGCGACCGCTTCGAGCGCCCGGACCGGGTCCACCTCGCAGACGACGACCCGCGCCTGGAGGCCCGCGGCGCGGCGCGCGAGCCCCTTGCCGCACCAGCCGTAGCCGGCCAGTACAACCGTCCGGCCGCCCAGGTACATGTTCGTCAGCGCCAGGATCGCGGTGAAGACCGACTGTCCGGTGCCGTAGCGGTTGTCGAAGAGGTGCTTGCACAACGCGTCGTTGCCGGCGATGACCGGGAAACGCAGAACGCCGTCCCTCTCCATGTTCCGGAGCTTCGTGACGCCCGAGGTCGTCTGCTCGGAGGCGCCCCAGACTTTCGGAAGCCGCTCTGCCTCCCGGGTGTGGAGGATGCGCGTCAGCTCCGCGCGGTCGTCCACGAGCAGGGCGGGATCGAGCCGCACGATCCGGGTCAGGTGCTCCTCGAACTCCTCAGGCGAGGCGTCCGCCGCCGCGAACACCGTCACCCCCTCCGACGCGATGCCCGCCGCGACGTCGTCCTGGACATAGCCGGGCGCGGTCCCCGCGAGCGCGACGTTCGCTCCGGCGCGGTGGAGCAGAAGCGTCAGGTACGCGGTCTTCGCCTCGAGCGGCACGCAGACGGCGACGTTCACGCCGGTGAGCGTCCCGTCCGAGAGGTACTTCGTGAACGCCGCGTTCAGGACCGGCGAGTGCTGCTCGACCCAGCGGATCTTCTGCAGCCCTTCGGGGGCGAGCTTCGGGTCGGCAACGATGGAGCCCGTCACCGCGCCGGCTCCCGCCAGCTCGCCGCGTACGCGTCCTGCTCCGGGGTCGTGGCGTCGAGACGCATCCCGAGCACTTCGAGCTTCGCGCGCGCGATCGACTCGTCGATCTCGGCGGGGAGCGGGTGAACGCCCGGCCGCATCTGCCCGGCGTGGCTCGCGAGGTGGTGGATCGAGAGCGCCTGCACCGAGAAGGAGAGATCCATGATCTCGATCGGATGGCCGTCGGACGCCGCGATGTTCGCGAGGGCGCCGCGGGCGATGAGATGGAGCCGGCGCCCGTCGGGCAGCGCGTACTCGGTGACGTGCCGCCGGACCTCCCGCTCCTCGGCGGCCATCGCCGCCAGCGCCGGGACGTCGATCTCGTGCGCGTAGTTGCCGGCGTTGGCGAGGAGCGCGCCGTCCTTCATTCGCTCGAAGTGCTCGCGGCGCAGGACGCCGATCGAGCCGGTTCCGGTCAGGAACACGTCGCCCACCCCGGCCGCCTCGGCCATCGGCCGGACCTCAAAGCCGTTGGCCGCCGCCTCGAGGCCTTTGACCGGATCGACCTCGACCACCACGACCCGCGCGCCGAAGCCGCGGCAGTAGAGCGCCAGGCCCTGCCCCACCCAGCCGTAGCCCGCGACGACCACCGTTTTTCCGGCGAGCAGCAGGTTCGTCGCGGAGAGGATCGCGGTGAGCGTGGACTGGCCGGTCCCGTAGCGGTTGTCGAAGAGGTGCTTGCAGCGCGCGTCGTTCGCCGCGATGACCGGGATCTCGAGCGCCCCCTCCCGCTCCATCGCGCGGAGGCGCAACACCCCGCTCGTCGTCTCTTCCGAAGCGCCGCGAACCACCGGCAACAGGTCGCGCCGGCGCTCGTGGAGACGAGTGACGAGCTCGGCGCCGTCGTCCACGATGAGGTCCGGGTGTGAGTCCAGGGTCGCCATAAGGTGGTCATCGAAGGTCTTGCTGTCCGCGCCGTGGATCGCGTGGACGGTCAGGCCGCGCGCCGCGAGCGCCGCGGCGACGTCGTCCTGCGTCGAGAAAGGGTTGCTTCCGGTCGCGGTGACCTCCGCCCCCGCCTGGTGAAAGAGCCAGGCGAGATGGGCCGTCTTCGCCTCGAGGTGCACGGCGATGGCGATCCGGCGGCCGGAGAGCGAGCCATCCGAAAGGTGCGAGCGCGCGAACGCGTTCAGCGTGTGCGCGTGCTGGGCGACCCACTCGATCTTGCGCTCGCCTTCCGGGGCGAGGGCCGGATCGCGAATGGTAGACAGCATGGAGGGTCAGGTCTCCACTTACCACTTTGGCGCGCAATGTGGCAAATGGAGACCTGACCCCGGATAGACTCCCGCAGTCGGAGGACGGGACATGCGGGGAGTCGGAAAGACTTTCGTGGTTCTTGCGGCCGCCATTTCGCTTGCGGGCGCCGGCCAGGCGCCCTCCCGCCCGTCGCGGCCCGCCGCGAAGAAGGTCGCGGCCGGACCCCGTCTCCAGGAGTCGAGGATGATGCTCGAGAGGGAGCTTGCGGCGAAGTACGGCGACGGGCAGCGGGCGCGGGCAAAGCGCGGTTTGGAGCAGGTCGCGCGGTTCTGGCGGCCGGAAGACGGGGACGCGAAGGCGTTCGAGGCGTTCGTTCGGGAGAACTTCGCAGGCGATTCCGCCACGCTCGACGCGCTCTTCGAGCGGATGGAGTTCACGATGGAGTCCCTCGACGGCCATATGACCGAGATCAACCGCGACTTCCGGATGCAGTCGGACCTCGACCGCGGGCCGATCCTTCCCTTCGACGAGGTGCTGGCCGGGTACGACCCGTCCGCGCACGTCAACGACGACTTCTTCGGTAACAAGCTCGCGTTCGTGGTGCTCTTGAACTTCCCGTTGACGACTCTCGAGCAGCGCCTCGCGGAGGGCGAGAGCTGGTCGCGCCGGCAGTGGGCGGAGGCGCGGCTCGCCCAGCGTTTCTCCAAGCGGATTCCGGCCGAGGTCAACCTGGAGATCGCCCGGGTCAGCGCCGAGGCGGACCAGTACATCGCCGAGTACAACGTGTGGATGCACCACCTGGTGGACGACCGCGGCAACCGTCTCTTCCCGCCGAAGATGCGGCTGCTCTCGCACTGGAACCTGAGGGACGAGATCAAAGCCAACTACGGAAACGCCGGCAACGGCCTGGCCAAGCAGCGCGCGATCCAGAAAGTGATGGAGAGGATCGTCACCCAGACGATCCCCAAAGTCGTCGTGAACAACCCGCACGCGGACTGGAACCCGTTCACGAACGAGGTCCGGCCGGCGGCGGTCCAGGATTCCGACGCGGCCCCGCCGGCAGGCTCGGAGAAGATCTCGGGCGCGCGGGAGCCCGACTCGCGCTACGCGACGCTGCTCGATACCTTCCGGGCCGTGCGAACGGCCGATCCCCACTCGCCGACCGCGCCGACTCTGATCTCGCGGCGCTTCGACGAGAACCGCGAGCTGCCCGAGCCCCGCGTGCGCAAGATGTTCGAGGACGTTCTCACATCCGCGCTCGTCCCGCGTGTCGCGAAGCTGATCGAGAAGCGGCTGGGACGGCCCCTCGAGCCGTTCGACATCTGGTACGCCGGCTTCAAGCAGCGCGGCAAGTACAGCGAGGCGGAGCTCGATGAGATCGTCCGCAAGAAGTACCCGACCGCGGAGGCCTACGAGAAAGACATGCCGAACCTGCTCCAGAAACTGGGGTTCTCGAAGGAGAGGGCGGAGTATCTCGCCGGAAACATCGCCGTCCATCCGGCCCGCGGCTCCGGCCACGCCTTCGGCGCCGGCAAGCGAGGCGAGAAGGCGTACCTTCGCACCCGCGTCGAGAAGGAAGGGATGAACTACAAGGGGTTCAACATCGCCGTCCACGAGATGGGGCACAACGCCGAGCAGACCTTCTCGCTGAACGACATCGACCACACGTTGCTGCAGGGCGTTCCGAACACCGCCTTCACGGAGGCGCTGGCCTTCGTGTTTCAGGGGCACGACCTCGAGCTACTGGGCCTCGTCCGGCCCGACGCCGAGAGCCGGGCGCTCGAGGTCTTGAACGACTTCTGGGGAACCTACGAGATCGCCGGTGTCGCGCTCGTGGACATGGCCGTCTGGCACTGGATGTACGACCATCCCGGGGCGACGCCGAGTCAGTTGAAGGACGCGACACTCGCGGTCGCCCGCGACGTGTGGAATCGCTATTTCGCGCCGGTCTTCGGACAGCGCGACGTCGTCCTGCTCGGAATCTACTCCCACATGATCGATTCCCTCCTCTACCTGCCCGACTATCCGATCGGCCACATGATCGCCTTCCAGGTCGAGCGGCAGATGGAGAAGACGGGGGCGATCGGCCCGGAGTTCGAGCGAATGGCCAGGACCGGCAACGTCGCGCCGGACCTCTGGATGAAGAAGGCGGCCGGCGCGCCGGTGGGCCCCGAGGCGCTTCTCGAAGCGACGGCGAAGGCCCTCGCGCAAGTCGAGAAGAGCGGGGCATAGCGCACCGGCCCGGCCCTCCCCCCGACCACATGGCTCGCGAAATCGAAACGGACCGGCGGGAGGCGCACCGGACGACCTCGGAGGGCGACCTTCGGGGGGCATCCCTGCGCGCGCGGCTGGCCGCCTTCGCGGCGGAGCGGCATCCTTTCGCTTTGAGCGCGATCCTGATGGCCTTCGACGCGGTCTCATCGGCCGACCCCGGACGCGACGAGGGGTCAATCGAGGCGCTGCGGCGCCCGTTCGCCGCGGCTCTCGAGGCCGCGCTCGCGAAAGCGCCCCTCGAGGGGATCCCGGAAACGACCCCGGGCGTGTCGGCAGACGAGCGCCTGGGCGCGGCCCTCGCGGAAACCGTTGAATCCTGCGACGGGTTCCTCCGGCGCGAGGCGATCGAGGCGTCGCTGACCCGCGAAGAGCGGGTCGAGATCCTCCGCGGAATGGTCGTCACGCGCGCGACCGACAACCGGTTGAAGGCGTTCTTCCTCGGCGCCGAAGTCCGCTACGAGGGCATTGCGTTCCAGGGGAAGGGGTTTCGGTCCCTCGGCCAGGAGGCGATCTACGCCTCCGCGATCCGGCTGCGCCGGGGCGAGGCTTACCGCGCTTCGGACGGCTCGTGGCGGGGCGACGTGATCGCGCCTCTGATCAGCGACCTCGGCGCCGCGCTCGCGATGCGCCCCGAGGCGGAAACGGTCCGCATGGTGCTCTCCGCGCAGATGGGGAAGGCCGGGCCGCCAATGGACGGCAAGGACCTCCACGTCGGTGCCTTCGGCTGGGGCGTCCTTCCTCCGACCGCGCCGCTCGGTATTTCGTCACTCACGATCGCCGGCATGGCGATGGCCTTCGCCCGCGAGGGCTCGGGCCGGGTGGGCGTCTCGTACATCGGCGAGGGAGGCACGTCGCTGGGGGAATGGCACGAGGCGGTCAACCTCTGCGCCGCGCGCAAGCTCCCCGCGGTTTTCTGCGTCCAGAACAACCAGACTGCGCTCGCCACCCCGGTCTCCGAACAGTCGGCGGTGCGCGTCTTCGCGGAGAAGGCCGCCGGCTACGGGATCCCGGGGATCACGATCGACGGGACCGATCCGGATCGGATCGCTGCCGCCTTCGCCTGGGCGGCCGAGCGGGCGCGAGCCGGCGCGGGGCCGGCGCTCGTCGAGCTGGTCTGCATGCGGATCTGCGGGCACGCGCACCACGACGACATGCTCTATCTCGGCAAGGAGCCGCCGATCTCCTGGGAGTACCCGCCGCTCTTGGAGGCCGGGTACGCCGACCGTGAGCTCTACGACTACTGGTCGCGGCGCGATCCGATCAAGCTCTACGCGGCCCTTCTGACGGCCGAGGGCGTGATCGGCGGAGGGGACCTCGAGCGCCTGGAGAGGGAGGCCGAGGAGCTGGTGGAAGCGGAGGCCCGCCGCCTCATCGAGGCTCCCTGGCCCGAGCCGGAAACGGCCGGGCAGCGGGTCTTCGAAGGTGACCCGCCGCGCTCCCCCGCCGAGCCGCTCGCGCCTTCCGCGGGAACCGGCGGCGATTCCTCCTTTCCGCCGCTCGAGCCCGGGCCGCCGTTCGACCCCAGGGGAAGGACCTTCCTCGAGGCGGTCATGCTCGGCGTCGGCGACGCTCTGCGCGCCGATCCGCGCGTCTTCGTCTACGGGCAGGACGTGGGAGGCAAGTACGGAAACGCGTTTCTGCTGCTGCGCCCGCTGCTTGCGGAGTTCGGCGACCGGATCTGGAACTCGCCTTTGGCGGAGGGGGCGGTGCTCGGTGTCTGTGTGGGTGCGGCCCTGGCGGGCCAGCGTCCGATCGGGGAGATGCAGTTCAACGACTTCGTCGCGACCGGATTCAACCAGCTCGTCAACAACGCGGCGAAGATCCGCTACCGCTGGGGGGGCGCGGTGCCGATGGTCGTTCGGATGCCCTGGGGCGGCCTGCGCCACGCGGGGCCATACCACAGCCAGAACACGGAGGCCTGGTTCTACCGCACGCCGGGCTTGAAGATCGTCGTCCCTTCGACGCCGCACGACGCCAGAGCCCTGATGGCCTCGGCGGTGGCCGACCCGGACCCCGTCCTCTATTACGAGCACATCGCGCTCTACCGCGACCCGCGGATCAAGCAGGCGCTGCCCGATGGGCGTCCCGCGCCGATCCCTCTCGGGAAGGCCGCGCTGCGGCGCCAGGGCTCGGACCTCGCGATCGTCTCCTACGGAGCGTACGTGCATGTCGCGCTGCGCGTGGCGGAGAAGCTGGGCCGGGAGGGCCTCGAAGTCTCCGTGCTCGACCTGCGCAGTCTCGTGCCGCTCGACCGGAGGGCAGTGCTTTCCATCGCCCGGCGCTGCCACCGCGTGCTCCTCGTCCATGAGGACACGCGCACCGGCTCGATCGGCGAGAGCCTCGCCGCCGTGATCCAGGAAGAAGTCTTCGAGTACCTCGATGCGCCCGTGCGCGTCGTCGGCGCGCTCGACACGCCGGTCCCCTACTCTCCCCCGCTCGAGGCGTTCTTCCTCCCCTCGGAGGAGCGGGTCGAACGGGCGGCGCGCCTGCTCGCCGCCTACTGAGCGGGCGCTCCGAGCCGCAGCGTAGAATCGCTTCGCGACCGCTACGGCAGAGAGCACGCCGCGTCCAACTATGATGGGAACGGCGGATCCGCGATGACACTGCGCCCGGGGGACCGCGTCGGCTCCTACGAGATCCTCGCGCCGCTCGGCGCCGGCGGCATGGGCGAGGTCTACCGCGCCCGCGACACGAGGCTCGGGCGCGACGTCGCGATCAAGGCGCTCCCGGAAGGCTTCGCGCGGGATCCCGGCCGGCTCGCCCGCTTCGAGCGAGAGGCGCGGCTGCTCGCCTCGTTGAACCACCCGAACATCGCGACGATCCATGGACTCGAGGAAGCGGGCGACTCGAAGTTCCTCGTCCTCGAGTGCGTCGAGGGAGAGACGCTCGGCGAGCGGCTCGCCTCGGGGCCGCTTCCGGTCGAAGAAGCTCTTTCCCTCTGCGCGCGGATCGCTCGGGGGCTCGAGGCCGCGCACGAGGCAGGCGTCATCCACCGAGACCTCAAGCCCGGCAACGTCATGGTGCGCCGCGACGGCTCCGTCAAGATTCTCGATTTCGGGCTCGCACGCGCGGACGACTCGAGCCCCGCGACGCGACGGGACCAGTCGAAATCTCCGACTCTCACCGCTGCAACGGAAGCGGGGGTCATCCTCGGCACGGCGGCCTACATGAGCCCGGAGCAGGCGCGCGGCAAGCCGCTCGACAAGCGAACGGACATCTTCTCTTTCGGCTGCCTGCTCTTCGAGTGCCTCAGCGGCAAGCAGGCCTTCCGGGGCGAGACGGTCTCCGACACGCTCGCCGCCATCCTGAAGTCGGAGCCCGACCGGGACGCGCTGCCG
The DNA here is from genome assembly GCA_050745345.1 of Thermoanaerobaculia bacterium. Classification (GTDB taxonomy): domain Bacteria; phylum Acidobacteriota; class Thermoanaerobaculia; order UBA5066; family Gp7-AA6; genus DATBFU01. The sequence goes on along the minus strand of JBOGJK010000761.1, from coordinate 793 downwards.
CCGGAAACGCCGGGCAGGGTCCGGGTTCTTCTGCGGCGCTGTATCGAGAAGGATCCTGTGCGGCGTCTCCACGACATCGCCGACGCGCGGATCGAGATCGAGGAAGCGCTCGGGGAGCCGGAGGTCCCATTGGCCGCACCGGTCCGCGGCGCCCGACGCAGCCGCCTCGTCTCCGGCGTGGTCGGGTTGCTCGCCGGAGCGCTCGCGGTCTTCCTCGTGGAGCGCGCACTGAGGCTTTCGCGCCCTGGCCCCGCCCCTCCCGCTCCCATCCGCGCGACCCTGACACTGCCGCCCGGCATGACCCTTACCACCGGACCGTTCCAGCCCTCGATCGACTTCTCGCCGGACGGAAGGCGTCTGGTTTTCGCACTCCGCGACGGCAAGGCTCACCTGCACGTGCGCGCTCTCGACCGGACGGAGACCGAGTCCATCCCCGGGACCGAGTTTGGCTTCAGCCCCTTCTTCTCTCCCGACGGGGAGTGGCTGGCCTTCTTCACGGCCAGGGAGCTGAAGAAGGTTGCCCTCGTCGGCGGGGCGCCCTCGATTGTCTGTGCGGTGCCCCCGGTGACCATGGGCGGGACCTGGGCGCCCGACGGGTGGATCTACTTCGGAATCGTCAATGCCGGCCTCCAGCGCGTCCGCTCCTCCGGCGGAAACCCCGAGCACTTCACGACGCCCGACCGCAAGGCCGGGGAGCGCGCGCACGTCTTTCCTCAGGTCCTGCCGGGGGGCTCGCAGCTACTCGTCGTCGTCCGGGCGGGGTAGGACTTCCAGGATTACGAGAGGTCGAACC
>JBOGJK010000760.1:0-3987 GCA_050745345.1 Thermoanaerobaculia bacterium | reverse complement strand
CTCGAGAAGGCCGTGCGGTTCGAGAGGCGCTTTCCCGCGCTGGCGGGGCGCATCCTGCTCTGGGGGCTCGTCGCCGCCGGAATCGCGCTGACGCAGTCCCGGGGCGGGACGCTCTCGGCAGGCCTCACGACTCTCGCCCTCTTCGCTCTCGCGATCGTCCACAGCCGGTCGAAGGGTCGCCGACGCGCGGGGACGGTGGCAGCAGCGCTCCTGCTCGGCGCTCTGTTCGCCGGTGTGGCCGCTGGAGCCGGCCGCTTCTCCCGCTTCCTCGAGCTCGATCCCCGCGATGCGGGATCGAACACTCGGACCGCGCTCTGGAAGGCGTCGGTCGAGGCGTGGAAGGAGTTCCCGATCGTGGGCTCCGGGCTCGGCACGTTCCGCGAAGCCTTCGTCCGGGTTCAGCCGCGCCGGCTGCGGGGCCTCGTGGAACACGCCCACAACGACTTCCTGCAGCTCGCCGTCACGGGCGGCGCCGTGGGCGCGGCGCTGGGCGCAACTTTGTTCGTATCGCTTCTGGTTCTTCTGCTGCGGGCGTGGTCGCGCCAGAGGCACCGCGAAGAGAGCGCCGTCGCGCTCGCGGGTTTCGGCGCGCTGCTGTCGCTGACGCTGCATGGCCTCGTGGACTTCAGCCTGTCGATCCCGATCATCCCGGCGACGCTCGCCTGCGTGCTCGGCGCCTCCTGGGCGGCGGGAGCCAGGCGGTGAGCGCCGGCGATCCCTATCAGCACCGATATCGCAGGCTCAGCGCCGCGAGGCGTCGAAGGGGACGGCCACCGTCATCCAGGCGGCTACGGCGGCTCCCCGCTTGCGTCCCGGCTCGAACAGCCACTTTCGGACGGCAGCCACGGCGGCCTGGTCGAGGTCCGGCTGAACGCTGCGCGCGACCTCGACCCGCAGCGGCTCCCCCTTCTCCGAGACCAGGACCGAGAGCAGCACGACCCCTCCGATCCCGGCGCGGCGCGCGCTCGGCGGGTAGACGGCGGGTGTGGTTGCCTTCAGCTGCGGCTGGCGGTCGAGATCGTTGGTCCCCGTTTTCGCCGTGGCGGCGACTCGCGCCGGGGCGGGAGTCACTGCAGGAGGCGCAAGAGTGGGCCGGGGCGGCGCGGCCGGCACTCCCGGCCTCGCCGTTGGCACCACGGTCGGCGGGGGCGTGGGAGTCGCGGCGGGCGGAGCGGCCGTCGCGCGCTTCGGGGCAACGAGCAGCTGCTCGGCGATCAGCCGCGGAAGCTTCCGCCGCGCGAGCGCCTCGAACTCCGCCCTCCGAGGCGCTTCCAGGCGCGCCTCACCGCAGGCGGGAAACGCGCGCCCGATCTCGACCAGGCGCGCGAGCGCGGCGTCGGCGCCCGCCGCGCGCCCTGCCGACTGCTCTGCGAGGGCAAGATGCGCGAGCGCCTCGCAAAGGAGCGCCGGCCGCTCGAGATAGCCGAATGCGGCGATCCGAAGATCCTCCGCAGCGTCGGCGGGCCGCCCGGCGTCGAGCGCCGCCTCCCCCGCGCGCAGCCGAGTCTCGTAGAAGTCCTGACCGGGGGTGACGGAGGCCGCCGCCAAAACCGCAGTCGCGAGCAGGAGCTTCCGCCCGATCTTCGCGCAGCAGCTCGAGCGCAGCGTTCTCAAGGCTCGCTTATCCTTCGACAATGTCGCACGATTCATCGGTCTCGGCAAATCGATTCCTCCGCGCGGCCCTCCGGCCCCGGCACGGCCTCGCCGTCTTCGCTCTTCTCATCGCGGCGCCATGCGGCTTCGCCGCGACGTTCTACCTCTCGCCAGGCGGCTCCGATTCGAACACCGGCACCTCGACCGACTCGCCGTGGAAAACGTGGAAGCGGGTGTTTCGCACCGCCGAGCAGGGAGGACCGGTCCTGCGGCCGGGCGACAAACTCCTGCTCCTGGACGGGGAGTATACGAGGTCTGAGACGGGCCTTCTGTACGCCAACTGCGGCGGCCCCACCCCGAACGCCAACAGCGGAACCGCCGGCGCGCGCATCACGATCCAATCTCTCCAGGAGCGCGGGGCGCACCTGATCGGCGACGGCAGCGCCGACACCTTCCGCCTGAAATCGTGCCGCTACTACGACGTGATCGGTATCTACGCGGAGTCGGCCGACAACCCCCACAACTTCACGACGGGGCAACCCTTCCGCTTCGACGGCACCCCGACGGCGCCCGGAGGCCATATCGCCGTGCGCCGCTGCCTGGCCAGGCGCAACAACCGTTACGCGAACGCGCACGTCTTCTCTTTCCTCGGAACCGCCGGCGCTTCTCACGACCACAACGTCTTCGAAGAGAACGAGTGCTACGACTTCTTCTTGAAGTGCGTTCTCTTCTGGCACTCCCGGCACAACATCGCACGGCGCAATTACGGCAACTCGCGCTTCTACGGCGACCTGCCGGGCTCCTGCCCGCAGGGCCCGCAGCCTCCGAAGCCGAAGTGCTCCGGCAACCCGACCCGAGGGGGCGAGCTGATCTCCTGCTATCCGTGCGGCGAATCCCTCTTCGAGAACAACATCTCGGAGGGGCAAGGTGCAGGATTCACGATCGACCCCGCCTACACCCCCGGATACGGGAGAAAGAACCGGTATTACGGAAACGTCTCGCTCAACGAGATCATCGGCTTCAAGTCCAATTCCCGCTCCGATTCTTCCGGCTTCATGCCTCGGAACACCGAGATTCGCGACTTCGTCGTCCTCGGCCACACGTCGGTCGGCGTCTGGTCGAGAACCAGCTACGAAACCCGAGTCGACCATACTTCGGTTTTCCCCAACGGCGAGAGGGCCCAGGGATACGTGGCAGACAACTTCGGAGGACGAACCCAACACGCCGGCGACGGCGTTTACAGCGTCTTCATCGCGAACTCCTTCTCCAAGCCGATCGGCAAGGGGCTCTTCGGAACGAACATCCAGAGTCAGGCGGAATGGAGCCTGAGGTACGTCTGGGCCAGCGGGCACAGGACCAACTTCTCGCCGCCGCTGGGTCACGCGAACATCATCCACTCCGCCACGACGGACCCCGGAGTCGGGCCGTGCCGCCTCTGGATTCCGGATGGGGCCGCGGCAAGGGGCGCCGCCAGCGACGGCGGTGACCTCGGCGCGACGATTCTCTACCGCTACGAGGATGGGGCGCTCACAGACGAGCCGCTCTGGGATCCAAAGTCCGGAGCCTTCCTGGGAGCCGGAGCGAGGGTCGCCGGCGTCAACGACGCGGCCGGGGCGTCCCTGTTCGACGTGAACACGCGATTGAACGTGAATTGGAACGGGTGCAGGTTCCCCGCCGGCTATCCCGCGACCCCCGCGAGCCGGCAAGGGCCTAGAGCCAGTCGCGGTGGGCCTTGAGGAACTCCACGACTCGGCTCGCGTACTCCTGCGTGACGCCGGGCTGCGTGGGCAGGTTCACCGCCCGCGCGCTCTTCTCTTCTCCAACGGGATTGGATCCCGCGACGTAGCCCCATTTCTCCCAGCCCGACGCGATCGGGTGGATCGGCGATCGGAACCAGTCGGAGAAAGCCAGACCCCGCGACGCCGCCTTCGCCAGTAACTCGTCTCGCTTCTCGACGAAGACCGGGTACTTCAGGTAGGTGTGTTCCGCATAGGAGGGCTCGGCGGGAGGCTCAATGCCCATATCCGCCAGCGCCCGCGTGTAGATTGCCGCGATCGACCGCCGGTGGCGATTGTGCTCGTCCACGCGGCCGATCTCCCTCAGGCCAACCCGGGCCTGGGTGCCGGCGATGCCCTTCAGAAAGTCGGCAGGCCGCTCCGTACCGGTAGTCTCCTCGATCTCGGAAGAGCCGACGACGAGTCTGCGTCGCGTGAGTACCCGATACGCTCCGGCGGCGAGGGCGAAGCTCTCCGGTCTTGCGAAGATCCTGCGCACCCGCAGCAGAAGAGCAAGGTTCCAGACCTCTCCTTGCCTCGGCGGCGCGGCGCGCGCCTCAATTGTCCGGAGCCTGGCGGCCAACTCCGGATCGGGTGTTACGGCGATGCCGCCGAGGCC
>JBOGJK010000759.1:0-7686 GCA_050745345.1 Thermoanaerobaculia bacterium | reverse complement strand
CTCCGGCCGGATCGCCGAGTTGGTCTCCTGCGGCCCGGTGCTCCCCGGCCACGAGCTCGCGATCCGCAGCGCTTCGGGGGAGATCCTGCCGGACCGGCGCGTCGGCGAGATCACCGTGCGGGGGCCCAGCATCGCCCGGGGCTACTGGGACGCCGGAGCCGCCAGCGCCCAGACCTGGCGCGGCGGCTGGCTCCATACGGGGGACCTCGGCTACACCGCCCGCGGCAACCTCTTCGTCTGCGGGCGTCTCAAGGAAGTGATCGTCGTCCGGGGCGCCAACTTCTACCCACAGGACATCGAGTGGGCCCTGCGCGATCTGCCGGGGATCAAGCGGGGCAACGTGGCGGCCTTCGGAGTCGACGGTCGCGAGGGCGAGGAGCTCGTCCTGGCCGTCGAGGTCGAGGGACGCGGCAACGGGGATCTGCGGCAGCGCATCGCCTCCCGGATCTGGGAAGCCGCGGGGCTCGAGGTCGCCCGCATCGCCCTGGTGCCGCCCGGCGCACTTCCACGCACCTCGAGCGGTAAGATGCAGCGGTCCAAGGTCAAACAACTCTTCGAGACCGGCGGCCTGGCGGAGATCGAGCCGGCGGGCGCGTCGCGGGAGGAGAACGCCGGGGCACCGGAGCGCACCGGCACGGAAGACTGAGGAGGCCGGGAGTTGTCGACCCAGCAGGACATCGAAGTGACCTACGACGTGGCCAACGACTTCTTCCGCCTGTGGCTCGACTCGCGGATGATCTACTCCTGCGCCCTCTTCGAGGGGACCGAGGACCTCGACGAGGCCCAGGTCGCCAAGCTCCGGTGGTTCCACGATGGCACGCGGATCACGCCGGACAAGCGCGTGCTGGACATCGGCTGCGGCTGGGGAGGCAACCTCGAGTTCCTCGTCCGGGACATGGGTGTCCGCGACGCGACGGGGATCACGCTCTCCCGCGCGCAGCTCGAGGAGATCCAGGCGCGGGCGATTCCCGGCGTGACCGCCGAGCTGGTCTCCTACAAGGACTACGCTCCCGCGAAGCGGTTCGACGCCGTGATCTCGATCGGGATGTTCGAGCACATCGCGACTCCGGAGCAGGCGCGCTCGGGAGAGCACATCGCCCTCTACCGCGACTACTTCCGGCGCGCGTGGAACTGGACCAACCCGGGCTCCTGGTTCGGCCTCCAGAGCGTGATCGGCTGCCTCGTCCCCCGCGACCGAAACGACCTGCGCGAGATCGCGCGGCTGGCCCCCCGGATCTTCCCGGGCGCCGTGACGCCGCGCCTGGAGGCGATCATCGCTTCGGCCACGCCCTACTGGGAAGTCATGGAGGTGGCGACACGGCGCGAGCATTACCGCAGGACCACCGGCGCCTGGCTCTCCCGGCTGCGGAGCCACGAGGCCACCATCCGAGCGCGCTTCGGCGACGAGCGGTTCGAAGAGTACGAGCAGTACCTCTCGACCTGCATCATGGCGTTCGGGAAGGGGTACCATTCGCTCGTCCAGATGCGCCTGCGCCGAATCGACGGAAACGGCTCGCGGCAAGCGAGGGAAGGAAGCCCATGACCGACGCGGAAATCCTCGCGGTGATCCGTGAGGCGATTGCCTTTGCCATTCCGGAGAAAGCGGGGGCGAAGCTCGACCCCGACGCGACGATCGCCGAGCTCGGGATCAGCTCCATCACCGTCCTGGAGATCGTCGGCTACGTGGAGGACAAGCTTGCCGTGCGCTTCCCGGACGACGCGCTCGCGCAGCTCAATTCCGTGGGCGGCCTGATGGAGCTGATCCGCTCCCAGGGCCTTCCGGTGCCCGAGCCTGCCCATCAGGAGGAACCAGCATGACCGCCTCCATCGAGACTCGCGAGAAGGCGTACCGGGCCTACTGGGAGTTCTTCGACGTGGCCGAGCGCAAGCGGCGCTGGCACCCCCACGACGACATCCCGTGGGAGAAGATGGACAAGTCGAAGAACTCCGAGGAGACCGCGATCTGCCTGGAGACCTTCTGCGGCGTCGAGCTCTATGTCCCCGACTACGTGGCCAACGCCTTCAGCCTCTCTCGCCCGATCTACGGCCACGCCTGGTTCGAGGCCAACTGGGGCTACGAGGAGTCCAAGCACAGCCTCGTCTTCCGCAAGTATCTGCTCGAGTCGGGGCTGCGGAGCCTCGAGCAGTACTACGCCTTCGAAGACAAGATCATCGGCCAGGTCTGGAAGCTCCCCTTCCACACGCGGCGTCAGATGACCTGCTACGGGGCGCTGCAGGAGGCGGCGACCTATCTGATCTATCAGGCGCAGAAACAGAAGGCGGAGCAGGAGGGGGCGGAGCTGCTCGAGCGGATCTTCTTCCTGATCAGCCGCGACGAGGCGGCGCATCACGGCTTCTACCGCAGCTCCCTCAAGCTCGACCTCGAGGAGGACCGCGAAGGGACCATCGCCGACCTCGCGCACGTCGTCGAGAACTTCCGGATGCCGGGCGTGGGGCTGATCCCGGAGTACGAGGAGCGGCTCAAGGTCGCCGGCGTCGGAATCTCCTCGGACCACTTCCTGCAGCAGGGCATCTTCCCGCTGCTGCGCGCGCTCGGGACCAGCCGCCGGGAGCTGGTGGCCTCGATCCAGAAGGCCAGGCTCGAAAGGCAGGCGGCCGCGCTCCGGGAGCCGGAGCCCTCCCCCGCCGAGCCGGCCCCGGCGACGGCGTAGCGGCGGACCCGCCGAAGGCGCACCCGACCCCGTTGCCGCCCGTCAGCAGCCAGCCGATCCGACTGACGGCGGCCGACGGGCGGACCCTGGCTGCGCGCTACTGGCAGGGGGCGCAGGCCTCCGAGAGGAGCGTCGTCTTCCTCTCCGGGCTGGCCGCCCCACAGGACTACCTGCGGTTCTTCGCCGGGGCGGTGGCCGAGAAGGGATGGGGGGCGCTGACCTTCGACTTCCGCGGCGTCGGAGGCAGCCTCGACCCGTCGGCCGACGCTTCCGTGACGGCCGACGACTGGGTGAATCTCGACATCCCGGCCGCCTTCGACGAGATCAAGCGCCGGGCAGAGCCGAGGTTCCTCGCGGTCTTCGCGCACTCGATTGGCGGGCAGCTCCTGGGCCAGAGCCCCGCCCTGGCCGAGGTCGGCGGAGCGCTGCTCGTCGCCGCGCAGCGCGGGATCCCGAGGCTCTTTCGGGGGGTCGCGCGCCTGCGCGTCTGGTACGCGTACGCGGTCTTCCCCCCGCTCACCCGGCTCTTCGGGCGCCTTCCGAAGTCCAGGCTCACGCTTCCCGAGCCGTGCGCCGGCGGGCCGATCCGGCAATGGGTCCGCTGGGGCCGCACCGGCGTCTTCACCGACCGGGAGGGCCACAGCGTCGAGCCGCGGTTTGCGAGCTATCGCGGGCCGCTGATCGCGGTCACGATCTCCGACGACGACGACTACGCGCCAGGGCCGGCGGTCGAAGCCCTGACCCGCCTCTACGTGAACGCGAAGGTGCGCCGAGAAATCCTCTCCCCCGCAGCCGCCGGGCTCCAGCGCCTCGGCCACTTCGGTCTCTTCCATCCGCGGGCGCCCCGATCCCTCTGGGCGAAGGCGGAGTCGTGGTTAAGAGAGCTCGAAGCGGCGAGCCGGGACGGCTCTCCGGCTACTTTCTCCGACCGCGGTCGAGAAGCCTGACGATCTCCCGCAGCTCCTTGACGACGCGCTGGCGCTCGGGGAAGTCGCGCGGCGCCGGGGCGGCGCGTTTGGGCTCGGAGAGAAAGAGGGGCTCGGCCGCCTCGATCGCCGCCGCGGCGGCCGCAATCTTCGCCGACCTCTTCTGCTCGGAAGCCGAAGGCGCGGGCGAGAGCCCGTCGTCGAAGCGCCCCTCGGAGATCTCCGACTCGAGCCTCTTCTTGGCACCGGCAACGGTGAAGCCCTCGTCGTAGAGCAGCTCCCGGATCCGGGCGATGAGCTTGACGTCGCGCGCGGAGTAGAGCTTGCCGCCCCCCTTCTCCTTGCTCTCCGCCAGCGCCGGGAACTCGGTCTCCCAGTAGCGCAGGACGTACGGCGCGACCTCCGCCATCTTGCAGGCCTCGGCCGGCTTGTAGAGCTCGGGCTCCGATTTCGCCACGGCGCTACTCTAACGCCACGGCGGGCTCTCCGTGAAGACGGGACGCTACTTTCGGGCGCGCCTTTCCGGCTTCCGCCCCTCCCCGGATCGCCGCCGAACCTGTATCCGGATGGGCGAGCCGGCGAAGTCCGCCGCCTGGCGCAGCAGGTTCTCGATCCGCCTCTCCTCGGAGAAGTGGAGGCGCTCCTCGCGGCCGGCGACCAGGGAAAAGGTCGGCGGCTCGACCCCGGTCTGCGCGACGTACAGGACCCGCAGGCTCTTCCCCGAGGCGGAGCGCGGCGCCTTGTCGCGCAGAGCGCGGCCGAGCACGCGGTTCAATTCCGCCGTCGGGATCCGGCGCCGGCGATTCTCGGCGACTTGCGCGGCGGCGTCGAGCACCCGGGAGACGCCTCGGCCGCCTTTGGCCGAGACGAGCAGGACCGGCGCGTGGCGGGCGAACGCGATCTGGGCCGCGATCTGCTCGCGCGCAGCCCGGGCAGCCTCCTGCCCCTCCCGGCCGGGACGTCCCGCCAGGTCCCACTTGTTCGCCACGAGCACCAGCCCCTTTCCCGCGTCGTGGGCGTACGAGGCCACGGTCGCGTCCTGGGCCGTGGGGCCCTCGCCGGCGTCGAGCACGAGCAGAGCCACGTCGCACTGCTCGATGTGCCGGCGCGCCTGGACCACCGAGAGGACCTCCGGTCCCCGTCGCGTACGCCCCTTGCGGCGGATGCCCGCGGTGTCGATCAGGCGAAACCTCCGCCCTCCCGCCTCGAGGTGCGCGTCCACGGCGTCGCGTGTCGTGCCGGGGACCTCCGAGACGATCGAGCGCTCGGAGCCGAGCAGCGCGTTGACGAGGGAGGACTTGCCGACATTCGGGCGCCCGACCACGGCGAGCGCGATCTCCGGTCCCTTCTCTTCCTCGGGCTCCGCCACGGCCTCCTCCGCAGCGGCCGGCATTCGCGAGGCGATCGCCGTGACGACGTCGTCCACCCCGGTGCCGTGCTCGGCCGAGACGCCGTAGACCTCCGGGAACCCCAGCTCCCACGCCTCGAGCTCCCCCGATTCCGCCTCCTTCCGGTCGATCTTGTTGGCGACGACGATCGTCTCGACCCCTGATCGCCGCGCCGCCTCCGCCGCCGCCCGGTCCGCCGGCACGAGGCCGGCCGCCCCGTCCACGACGAGCAGGAGCAGGTCGGCCTGACGGATCGCCTCGAGGGCCTTGCGCCGCACGGCCGCCGGAATCTCTTCCCGGCCGGAGGGGTCGTACCCGCCGGTGTCGAAGAGGCGAAAGCTCCGGCCGTCGGGGAGCGTCGATCTTCCCTCGAGCACGTCCCGCGTCATGCCGGGCAGGTTGTGAACGAGCGACCGGCGGCGGCGGACGAGGCGATTGAAGAGGGCCGACTTGCCGACGTTCGCGCGGCCCGCGATGACGACGCGAAAGAGCCCCCTCGTCACGCCGAGGACTTGCGCACACCCCCGTCCAGCCGGAGCGAGAAGCGGGGATGCGTGAAGGGGTGCACGTCGGGAAAGCTCTTGAAGATCCACCCCTGGTGCAGATCCTTGCCCTTCTCGGTCACGCGGATGCGGGCGGCCGGATTCTCCGGCTCGATTCCGGCGGAGGTGATGACCTCGGCGGTCATCGTGAAGGCCGGCAGGAAGACGTCCGCCGAGATCGTCAGTTCGGAGCCGGGGATCCGAGCTTCCCCGCCGAGCGGCACCTCGAGCTTCCCCTCCTGACCGTTGGAGGCGTCTTGCCAGAGAAGCACGACGCCCGAGTAGGCTTGCCGCACGGCCTCCGGCACCTCGAGCCGGTTGGGGATGCGGGGCGCTTCCCCTTCGGCGCCTGAGGCGGCCTGCGGGGCCCCCTCCGGCTGGTGCGAGATGGCCATCTGGACGTCCGGGTCGGGGCGGCCTCGCTCGCGGCAGGAGAGCGCCGCGGCCGCCGCCGCAAGAAGGATCACGGGCAGGAGGACGCACCGTCTCATCGCGCCACCCTCCGCGGCCGCCGCCCGTAGGCCGAGGCCGCCGCCTCGGGCCTCCCCGCCGCTTCCTCCAGCCGGAAATCGAGCCGCCGCCGCGCCTCGTCGATCGCCTTCAACTTCACCCGGACCGTGTCTCCGAGGCGGTAGGTCTTCCCGCCCGAGCGCCCGCGCAGACGGTGCTGCTTCTCCTCGTACACGAAGAAATCCTCGCCCAGAGCCGAGACCGGGACCAGGCCCTCCACGAAGAAGTCCTTCAGCGTCACGAAGGCCCCGAAGGATGTCACACCCGTCACGAAGGCGTCGAAATCACGGCCCACCTTGTCCTTCATGAAGACGATCTTCTTCCAGAGGAGGCTCTCCCGCTCGGCCGCCTCGGCGCGGCGCTCGCGCTGCGAAGCCACGCCGGCGATCTCGGTGAAGCGCAGGCTCACGTCCTCGAAGTCCTTCGCCGCGACCGGGCGGCCGTCGGCGAGCAGGCGCGAGAGCTGCCGGTGGACGATCAGGTCCGGGTAGCGCCGGATGGGCGAGGTGAAGTGGCAGTAGTACGCAGCGGCGAGCGCGTAGTGCCCGCGGCACTCCTCGCTGTAGAGCGCCTTTCGCTGAGACCGAAGGAGCAGGTCGCGCAGCAGCCGCTCCTCGGGGCGCCCCTCGATCGCGGTGAGGATCTTCTGGAAGGCGGAGGGGGGGATCTCTTCGAGGTCTCCCTTCAGTTCGTAACCGAAGCTCTCGAGCACCTCGCGCAGGTCCACCAGGCGGTCGGGGTCCGGGCGGTCGTGGACGCGGTAGATCGCCGGTTGCTTGGAAAAGAGCAGGTGCTTCGCCACGGCCTCGTTGGCCGCCAGCATGAACTCCTCGATCAGCCTGTGCGCCACGTTGCGCGACTCGGGCACGATGCCGACGACCAGCCCCTCGTCGTCCAGAACGACGTCGGCGTCCGGCAGGTCGAAGTCGATCGAGCCGCGCGCCTCGCGGCGGCGCCGCAACAGCGCTGCGAGCTCCGCCATGACCCGGAAGTCGCCGAGAAAGGGACCGTACCGCATCTCGTCCGCCGAGGAGGGCTCGGTCTCGAGAAGGCGCGCGACCTCGGTGTAGGTCATGCGGTGGGCGCTGCGGATCGCGCCCTTGGCGAATTCGCTCTTCACGACCCGCCCGTTGCGGTCGAGCTCGAGCAGGGCCGAGAGCACGAGGCGGTCGACGCGCGGGTTCAAGGAGCAGAGCCCGTTGGAGAGCCGCTCGGGCAGCATCGGGAGCACCCGGCCGGGGAAGTAGACGCTGGTGCCCCGCGCGCGCGCCTCGTCGTCGAGCGCCGTCTCCTCCTCCACGTAGTGCGAGACGTCCGCGATATGGACGCCCAGGCGGTACCCGTGCGCCGTCTTCTCCACCTCGACGGCATCGTCGAAGTCCTTGGCCGTTTCCCCGTCGATCGTGACGACGCGGTGATCCCGGAAGTCGCGGCGCCCAAGCAGGTCCTCCTCGCGCAGCTCCTCGGGGAAGGCCTCCGACTCGGCCACGACAGGCTCCGGGAAGCGGTGCGGCAGGTTGTGGGCGCGCAGGACGATCTCGATGTCCACCCCCGGCTCGCCCAGAAATCCGATCCGCTCCTCGACGACGCCGTGCGCGATCCGCCGGGCGTCGGGGAAGGCGGTCAGCCGGGCCTCCACGATCTCCCC
>JBOGJK010000758.1:0-5178 GCA_050745345.1 Thermoanaerobaculia bacterium | reverse complement strand
TCACGACCCTTTCCTGAAGCTCCCGCTCCGCTTGAGTCAGACGCTGCTCGCCCCGCATCGCCCGCGCGTAGTCCTCCTCGGACACCAGGCCGAGGCGCCTGCCGTGTGGCAGCAGGCGCGGCAGGACCGAATCGACGCCGAGAAGCAGCCGGTACTCGGCCCGCGACGTAAAGAGGCGGTAGGGCTCCTCGAGCCCCTTGCCGACCAGGTCATCGACCATGACCGCGGCGTACGCTTCGGAGCGGTCGAGAAGGAAGGGCGGCTGCCCCGCGACCGCCAGCGCCGCGTTGATCCCCGCCCAGAGCCCCTGCGCCGCGGCCTCCTCGTAGCCCGAGGTGCCGTTGATCTGGCCGGCCAGGTAGAGGCCGGAAACCTCCTGCGTCTCCAGCGTCGAGCGCAGCTGATCGGGAAAGCTGTAGTCGTACTCGACCGCGTAGCCCGGCCGGAGCATGCGCGCGTTCTCGAGGCCCCGGATCAGACGGAGGATCTGCCGTTGGACCTCTTCGGGCAGCGAGGTCGAGAGGCCGTTGATGTAGATCTGCGGGGCGTCCCACCCCTCGGGCTCCAGGAAGAGGGTGTGCCTCGCCTTGTCGGCGAACTTGACGACCTTGTCCTCGACCGACGGGCAGTAGCGCGGCCCGATGCCGCGGATCTGCCCCGAGTACATGGGGCTGCGGTCCAGGTTCTCGCGGATCAGCTTGTGGACTCGCTCGTTGGTCGAGGTCTGCCAGCAGAGCGCCTGCGAGAGCCGGAGCCTCTCGGTTCGGAACGAGAAGGCAACGGGCGGCTCGTCGCCGCGCTGCGGCTCGCAGGCGGCGTATTCGACCGAGTCGCGATGGACGCGCGGGGGCGTTCCCGTCTTGAAGCGGCCCAGCCGCAGCCCCAGCCGCGCCAGGGAGAGCGAAAGCCCCTTCGCGGCGGCTTCCCCAACTCGACCTCCTTCGGTCTTCTTCTCCCCCGTGTGCATGAGGCCGCGCAGAAAAGTTCCCGTCGTCACGACCACCGTGCGCGCCCCGATCCTTCCGCCCTCCGCCGTGACGGCCCCCGCAACGCGGCCCCCTACTTCCAGGAGCTCCTCCGCCATCCCTTCGAGGAGCGTCAGATTGGGCGTCGCCTCGAGCGCCTGGCGCGCGAGGCGCGCATAGAGCGCCCGGTCGCACTGCGCGCGCGGGCCCCACACGGCCGGGCCGCGCGAGCGGTTCAGCATCTTGAACTGGATCCCGGCGCCGTCGGCCAGGACTCCCATCAGGCCGCCCAGAGCGTCGATCTCTCGCGCGAGCTGCCCCTTGGCGAGGCCGCCGATGGCGGGGTTGCAGGACATGCGCCCGATCGCCGCCCGATCGCCCGTCAAGAGGGCCGTGCGGCGCCCCATGCAGGCGGCGGCGTGTGCGGCCTCGATTCCCGCATGGCCGCCGCCGATGACGAGGACGTCGAACTTCACCGGACGAGTCTCGCAGGAATCATTTTCCAATGCAGAAAGTCGAGAAGATGCGCTGCAGCACATCCTCGGCGGTCGTCTCGCCGAGGACGTCCGCGAGCGCGCCGAGCGCGTCGCCAACGTGCGAAGCCGCGTACTCGGGCGACTCCCCGCGCGCGAGCGAGTCGAGGGCCCGGCCCGCCGCGGCCAGCGCCCGCTCCGCCAGGTCCCGCTGGCGAAGCGAGGCCAGCACCTCGGAGCTCGATTCGGTGTCGACGCGGGCGGAGATCTCCTGCGCCAGCGCCTCCCGCAGGCGCGCTCCGGCGTCCGGGGCGAGGCCGCAGAACGGCAGCGCCTGCGGGCCGGTCGCGGCAATCTGCGCCGGCGTGGCCTGGTCGATCTTGTTGGCGATCCGCAGCACGGGCCTGTCGCGCAACGCCTCGAGCGCCTCGAGATCCTCCGGTGTGTCTCCCCGGCCGGCGTCGAGCACATAGAGGATGGCGTCCGCCTTCTCCGCCTCCTCTCGCGCGCGCTCGACACCGATGCGCTCGACCACGTCCGCGGTCTCGCGCAGTCCCGCGGTGTCGACCAGCGTCACGGGGACGCCGGCCAGATCGACCACCGCCTCGAGCGCATCCCGCGTCGTGCCGGGGACCTCGGTGACGATCGCGCGGGCGCTGCCGAGAAGCGCGTTGAAGAGCGTGGACTTGCCGGCGTTGGGACGGCCCAGGACGACCACACGGCACCCCGCGGAAAGCAGGCGTCCCGTCTCGTAGGTCGCGAGCAGCCGCGAGAGCTCCGAGGCCGCCGAACGAAGTCGCCGCGGCACCTCCTCGTCGACCGCCTCGCCCACGTCCTCGGCGAAGTCGATCGTGGCGCCGAGGCTCGCCGCCGCCGTCAGCAGGTCCTCCTGGATCGAAGAGAAGCGCCGCGACAGGCTGCCTTCCAGGCTGCGCGCCGCAAAGCGCGCCGCGGCCGCCGTGCGGCTCTCGATCAGGTCCCGCACCGCCTCGGCGCGCGGCAGATCCAGCTTGCCGTGCAGGAAGGCGCGCTCGGTGAACTCGCCCGGCCGGGCCAGGCGCGCGCCGGCGCGGGTCAACGCCGAAAGCACCCTTCCGACGACGACAGGACTGCCGTGCACCGAGATCTCCGCCACGTCCTCGCCCGTGTAGGAGGAGGGCTCCGGAAAGTAGGTCACGAGCCCCCGGTCGATCGGCTCTGCGCCGCCGTCGAGAATCGCGGCCAGTGTCGCGCGCCGGGGCACGGGCGGCTCGGGAAGCCCCGGCGCGACTTTCGCGAGCAGGGCCCGCGTGTCGCGTCCCGACAGGCGAACGAGGGCGACGGCCGAACGGCCGGCCGGCGTCGCTAAGGCGGCGATGGTGTCGAGCAAGGAGTCCGTGTGCGGCCGCATTGGGAGAAGTCGGCAGTCCACAGTCGGCCGTCGACAGAGGGGGCCGCGTGGCGGCTCCACTTTTCGCGGTCGACGGTCGACGGTCGACTGTCGACTACGCGCGTTTGAGCCGGACGGCGACCCGCTTCAGGAACCCGCTTCCCTCGCTCTCGGTCTCGACTTCCGGGTCCTCCGACAGCGCGAGGTGCACCAGGCGCCGCTCGGCGGGCGAGAGCGGGGGCAGAAGCTGCGGGCGCCGCGTGCGCTTGGCCTCTTCGGCCGAGCGGTGCGCGAGTTCCTCCAGGGTCTCCTTCTGGTGCCGGCGAAATCCTTCGGCGTCGAGCCTCGGATGGACCGGCCGCCCCAGGCGCCGCGACGCGATCCGCCCGGCGAGCACCTCGAGCCCGTTCAGACCCTCGCCTCGATTGGCGAGCAGCCCCTCGACGTCGTCGCCGATCAGCTCGAAGACCATCTCCTCCGCGGAAGCCCGGCGCCGGATCTCGACCAGGAAGCCGGCCGCCGAGAGCAGCTCCGTCAGAGACGCCTCGACCGCCGCCCAGTCCTCCTCCTCGAGCGCCGGGGCTTGCCCGCCAGCCCCTGCCGCGGCCTCGGTCTCCGCGCTCTCGACTGCCGACTGCCGACCATTGACTGCTGCCGACTGCCGACTGCCGACTTCTTCTTCCACCTCGATCTCGACGACCCGCCCGCCCCAGAAGGACTTCTCCTCCCGCACGATGCGGTATCGAAGCTGTCCCGCCGCGACGCCCCGCTCGCGCGCCGCGGCCTCGACCGCCTCTGCCTCGCTCTTGCCTTCGTATCGCATGCACATCCCCCGCGAAATCCCGGCGGGCCCCGCGGCCTCCGCCGTCTGACGCCTACCGGCCGGCGCCCTTTGCCTTCGGCACACGCGCCTTGCGCCCCTCCGCGCGCGCCGGCGCCGCGGCCGGCTCCTGGTCCTTCACGATCTTGTTGATCAGGACCTGCTGGAGGATCGTCAGGACGTTCGAGAAGAGCCAGTAGAGCACAAGCCCGGAGGGCATGTCTTTCAGGAAGAACCCCCACAGCAGCGGCATCGCCATGAAGATCTTCTTCTGCGTGGGGTCGGCCGTGGAGGGCGTCATCACCGTCTGCACGTACATCGAGACGATCATCAGGATCAGCAGCACGTACGTGTGGTCCATCGCCGAGAGGTCGCGGATCCAGAGCACGAAGGGCGCCTGGCGCAGCTCGATCGCCCGGGACAGCACGTTGTAGAAGGCGACGAGGATCGGCAGCTGCAGGAGGATCGGCAGGCAGCCGCTCATCGGGTTGTAGCCCTCGGCCTGGTAGAGCGTCATCAGCTCCTGGTTCATCTTCGCCCGCTGCGCGGCGTCGGTCTTCGCCTTCTTGTACTTCTCCCGGATGGCCGTCATCTTGGGGGCGAGCTTCTGCATCTTCTTCATCGACGCATAGCTCTTGTGCATCAGCGGGAAGAGGAGAATCCGGATGAGAAGCGTGACGAGCAGGATCGCCAGGCCCCAGTTGCCGACCCAGACGTACGTGCGCTTGAGCAACCACAAGAGCGGCCGCGCGAGGATGCCGTACCAGCCGAAGTCGACCGTCCGCTCGAGGCCGAGGCGGAGGCCTTCCAGGACCTCGAGATCTTTGGGTCCGAAGTAGGCGCGCGCCTGGAGCTCGCCGGCGCCGGCCAGCGCGGCCGAAAGCGTCGTCCGAGGCTTCCCCTCCGCGTCTTTCGTGACGACGGGGGCAAGCGCGGCCTCGGTTGCGCGCTCCGGCAGAAAGACCGTCAGGAAGTAGTTGTCCTCGATCCCGGCGAACCCCTTCGCCGCGACGGGCCACCGGACGGCTTTGTCCTGCTTCTCGAGCTTCTCGGCGCCGATCTTCTCGAGGCCGCCTGCCGTCGAGGCCACCGCGGTGGCCGGCGCCAGGTAACGGTTGGCGAGCTCCTGTTCGGTCGGGTTGCGCAGTCCCGAGCCGACGGCGAGATCGAAGGCCGGACCGACCACCGAGACCGAGACCTCGAAGAGGTAACCTTCGGAGAGGCGGATCTCCTTGGCAATCTGGAGCTGCCCGTCGGAAAAGCGCAGTCTCGCCGCGCGCCCGGAAAGCTTCTCCACGGCAAAGAGCGCCGATGCCGCCCGGGCCGTCAGATCCACATCTGCGGGAAACTCCAGCGCGAGCGGGCGGGGCGCCGGCGCGGGAAGCTGGCGCACGAGCTCGAGGGGGCGCTTCTGCTCCTCCCGGTACTTCCGAAGGATCGCCGAGTCGATCACGCCACCCCGGTTGGACAGGCTCAGCCGGAGAACCTCGTTTTCGAGGACGACGGCGGTTTGCTCGCTCGCCGAGAGGGCCGGAAGGGCCTCCGTGGCGG
>JBOGJK010000757.1:0-4842 GCA_050745345.1 Thermoanaerobaculia bacterium | reverse complement strand
AACAGAATCCGCATCGTCATCGATGGCAATGGTACGTGAACCGTAAACCGTGAACCGTGAACCGGAGCGCCTTTCCGGGTCGGTTTCAAGTTCCCGGTTTACGGTTCACGTCAGACCCGTTTCCGGTTTACGGCAAACCGCCCCATAATGAACGAGGCTTGAAGGCAGGCTCTTTCTTTCGCAGCCGGTGGGCGGGCGAGGCGCTCGGAATCTTCCTGCTTCTGGCGGGGGTCCTGACGGCGCTCGCCCTCTTCTCCTACGACAGCCACGACCCGAACCTCTTCTCGCTGACGACGGGGGAGCCGGCCTCACCCCGAAACTGGATCGGCGGTTTCGGAGCCTCCCTGTCGGCCGCGGTGTACGCCCTGCTGGGCCTGGCCGCCTGGGGGGTGCCGGCGGCGCTCCTCTTCTGGGGGTGGCGGCGCTTCTGGCAGCGCCCGCTCGAGAACCCGGGCTCGAAGGCGGCGGGCTTCGCCCTCCTCTTCCTTTCGGTTCCCTCCGTGCTCGCCCTGCTCTTCGGCCGGCGCTTCCTCCTCGGGGCCGAGATGGAGACGGGGGGTGTGGTCGGGCGTGCGCTGGGCGAGGCGGCGCGCGCGCGCTTCGGCGCGACCGGAGCCGTGCTCCTCTGCCTCGCCCTGACGTTGCTCGCCGTGCCGCTCGCCACACAGGTGTCGCTCTCGGAGGTCTTTCTGGGGCTCCGGGTCCGGCTGGTGGGGCTGGCGGGGCGCCTGACGGTCCGGTGGGCGCGCTTGCGCGACCAGCGCACGAAGGAGCGGCTGCGGCGCACAGTCGTCGCCAAGCACCTGGAGAAGTCGCGGCAGGAGGGGATCGCGTTCGAAGCGGTCCCCTTCGCGCGCGAGGAGGAGCCGCCTCCGTTTCTCTCCGAGAAGCCGGGGGAGGGGAAGTTCTCGTTGAAGAAGGTGACCGCGGCGCCGCCCCCGAGGAAGGCGGCCCCGCCGGCCTCAGCGCCGAAGAAGAAGCCGGATGCGCAGCAGAGTCTCCCGCTTATCGTCGAGGGGTATACCTATCCGCCGGCGTCGCTGCTCGAGCGGCGCGAGGGGTCCGGGGCAGTGGACCGGAAGCTGCTCGCGGAGACGGGCCGGGCGATCGCCGAGAAGTGCGCCGAATTCGATGTCGAGGGGGAGGTCGCCGAGTACCACCCTGGTCCCGTCGTCACGACCTACGAGTTCCGTCCCGCGGCGGGGATCAAAGTCAACCAGGTGATGGGGCTCTCGGAGGACCTGGCCCTGGCGCTCTCGGCCGAGTCGATCCGCATCGAGCGGCTGCCCGGACGGGCCAGCGTTGGCATCGAGGTGCCCAACCCCGGCGGCGGCGAGATCATCGCCATGCGCGATGTCATCGAGTCGGAGCGGTTCCAGAGATCGCCGTCGCTCTTGACGCTGGCGCTCGGCAAGGACATTCATGGCGAGCCCGTCGTGGACGACTTGAGGGGGATGCCGCACCTCTTGATCGCGGGCACCACGGGATCGGGCAAGAGCGTGGGCTTAAACGCCCTGATCACTTCGATCCTCTACAAGGCGCGCCCCGACCAGGTGAAGTTGATCCTGATCGATCCGAAGATGATCGAGCTCGAGATCTACGAGCACATGCCGCACCTGGCGACCCCGATCATCACCGACCCGAAGAAGGCGGCCAACGCGTTGAAGTGGGCGGTCAACCTGATGGACGAGCGTTTCCAGACGCTCTCGGAGGTCGGGCAGGTACGCAACGCCGAGCAGTACAACGCGGCGATCAAGGATCCGGAGACGCTCGCTCGCGTGAAGGCGCAGCACCCGGAAGACCCGGACCTGAAGCTCGAGCCGATGCCCCTGATCGTGATCGTCATCGACGAGCTTGCGGACCTGATGATGATGGCGCCCAAGGAGATCGAGGAGTCGGTCGTGCGCCTCGCGCAGAAGGCGCGCGCCGTCGGCGTCCACCTGGTGGTCGCCACACAGCGCCCCTCGACCGACGTCCTGACCGGCGTCATCAAGGCGAACCTTCCTTCGCGGATCGCCTTCAAGGTCTCCTCGAAGGTGGATTCGCGCGTCATCCTGGACGGCAACGGCGCCGAGCGGCTGCTCGGGCGGGGCGACATGCTCTACCTTCCCCCCGGCACCTCGAGGTTGAAGCGCGTGCACGGCGCCTTCGTGTCGATCCAGGAGACCGCCGCGCTTGTGAAGTTCCTGAGGAAGCAGGCCAAGCCCCAGTACGACGAACAAATCGTCAAGGACCGCGAGGAGGTCGCGGCGCGCGACGACGCGGGGGATGAGACCGACCCGCTCTACGACGAGGCCGCGCGCCTGGTCGTTCGCGAGAAGATGGCCTCGATCTCCTTCCTGCAGCGGCGCATGGGCGTGGGCTTCTCGCGCGCGGGGAAGCTCATCGACATGATGACCCGCGACGGCCTCCTCGGGCCGCCGCGCGGCTCGAAGCCGCGCGAGGTGCTCGTCACGGAAGACTACTTCGAGGAAGTGGACCGGCAGCCCCGATGAGCCGCGCGGCGCTGCTCCTGCTCGCGGCGGTCCTGGCCTCGCCGGTGGCGGCCTATCTCGCCTACCGGGCGGCCCGGGGGCTGGGGTTCCTGGATCCCCCCGTCGGCCGGGAGCAGGAGTTGAAACGCGCGATCCTCGCGGCCCTCTACGCGCTGCTGCTTCTTCTCCCCGTCTTCCTCTTCGGCTGGGAGCGGCGGTGGCCGCGCGTCTGGATCGTCTTCGGTGTCGCGAGCGGTCTCGCCCTCGCGTTCTTCGCGCTGTCCGGGATCGTCGCGGCGCGGGCGCTCTGGAGGCTCCGCCAGGAGCAGGAGCGGGGGGCGAGGGGCGAGGGGTCAGGGTCGGAGAAAGACGCCTCCGAGTTGCCTGCGCCGCCCTGACTCCTGACCCCGAACCCCTGAACCCTGCATGAAGGCCGTCTTCTTCGGAACGCCGGAGTTCGCCGTGCCGTCGCTCGAGGCGCTGCTCGCGTGCGCTTCGGTCCCGCTGGTGGTGACGCAGCCGGACCGGCCGATCGGCCGCCACGCCCGGCCGGTGCCTTCTCCCGTCGCGCGGCGCGCGCAGGCGGCGGGTCTCCCGATCGTCCAGCCTCTTCGCCTGCGTGGCAACCGCGAGCTCGCCGCGCGGCTCGAAGAGGTCGCGCCGGACGTCGGTGCCGTCGTGGCGTACGGGAAGATCCTTCCCCCCGAGATCCTGGCAGTGCCGCGGCTCGGCTTCGTCAACGTGCACGCGTCTCTGCTTCCGCGGCACCGGGGCGCCTCGCCGGTGCAGGCGGCGCTCGCCGCCGGGGACGCCGAGACCGGGGTCGTCACGATGCGCGTGGTCGAGCAGCTCGACGCAGGGCCTCTCTACCTCGCGCGCCGCGTCCCGATCGGCCCGGAGGAAGACGCCGGGGCGCTTTCGAGGAGGCTCTCGCGCATCGGCGCCGAACTGCTCGTCGAGACCCTGGCCGGCCTCGAGGGGGGCACACTGCAGGCCGTGCCGCAGTCCGGGGAGGCAACGTTCTGCCGGCCGCTCTCGCGGGAGGACGGCGAAGTGGACTGGACCTTCACCGCGGAGCAGATCGCGCGCCGGCTCCGGGCGTTCTCGCCGTGGCCTGGCCTCCACACGTTCCTCGGGCGGGAACGGGTGAAGATCCTCGCGGCGAGGCCGGCCGCGGCGTCTGCGCCTCGCGCTCCCGGGACCGTGTGGATCGAGGGCGGCGAGGCGCTGGCGGCCGCGGGAGGAGCGACGGCGGTCGTTCTCGACACGGTGCAGCGCTCGGGGCGCAAGCCCGTCTCCGGCGCCGAGTTTCTTCGAGGCCTGCCACGGCTCCCGGGGTTCCTGGGCCGACGCGCGGCGGGCTGATGCCGCCCCGGCAGACCGCTCGCGACCGGGGCGTGGACCTGCTGCGGGAGGTCCTCGAGCGGGGAGGACGGGCGACGCCGCTGCTCGCCGCGCGGGGCCGGGGGCTGTCGGCAGCCGACCACGACCTCTTGCGCGAGCTCGTTCTCGGCGTGCTGCGGTGGCGCTCGGCGCTCGACGCGGAGATCGCCTCGGTCAGCCGCGTCCCGCTCGAGCGGCTGGCGCCGAGGCTGCGCGAGATCCTGGAGGTCGCGCTCTATCAGATCCGTCACCTCGACCGGATCCCCGACTACGCCGCCGTCAGCGAGGCGGTCTCCCAGGCGCGCGCGAGCGGCGGTGAAGGGGCCTCCCGCCTGGTCAACGGCGTATTGCGCGGCATCCTGCTGCTTCCGCCTCCGCCCCCTCTCCCTCCGGGAGAGGCCCGGGGTGAGGGTCCGCTCCCTCTCCCTCCGGGAGAGGGCGGGGGTGAGGGCGTCCCTACCGCCACAATGCTCGCCCGTCACTTCTCCCACCCTCCCTTCCTCGTCGAGCGCTGGATCGAGCGCTTCGGCCCAGAGCACACGCGGCGCATCCTCGAGACGGACAACGAGGCAGCGCCGCTCGATCTGATGGTCAACCCGCGGCGAGGCAGCCGCGAAGCGCTCGCCGAAGCGCTCTCCTCCGAAGGGGTCGAGACGAAACTTTCCACCCTCTCGCCGCTCGGCCTGACGGTGACCCGCGGGAATCCCCTGCGCTGCCGACTCTTCGCCGAAGGCCGGTTCACGGTGCAGGACGTGGGCTCCCAGGCCCTTCCCCTGCTCCTGCCTGCCGGCCAGACGCTGGTCGACCTCGCGGCGGCGCCGGGCGGAAAGTCCTTGGCGGCGCTTTTCGCCGGCCGGGCGCGGCGCGTGCTCGCGCTCGACCGGTCGGTCGAGCGTCTGCGCCGGCTCGAGGAGAACCGGTCGCGCCTCGGCGTGCCTGAGGTGACTCCCGCCGCGGCGGACGTTGCCCGGCCACCGCTTCCCGC
>JBOGJK010000756.1:0-3574 GCA_050745345.1 Thermoanaerobaculia bacterium | reverse complement strand
CTCGGCTACGGGCGGATCGGGCAGGCCGTGGCCCGGCGAGCGCGGGCGTTCGACATGGGCGTGTGGGCCATCCGCCGCGACGTGACGCGATCCGACACACAGGGACTCGCGTTCCTCGGCGGGCCGGACGCGCTCGACGAGGTGCTGAGACGGGCCGATTATCTGGTGATTACGCTATCGCTCACGGCGGCCACCCGCGGCCTTCTGGGCGAGCGGGAGCTTCGATTGATGAAACCGACCGCCGTCCTCATCAACGTGGCCCGCGCCGAGATCGTCGACGAGGAGGCGCTCTACCGGGCCCTGGTCCAGAAGACGATCGCCGGCGCCGCCCTCGATGTCTGGTATCGGTATCAGACCGGCGCCGGTCCCACCTTTCCTGCGCGCCACGCGTTCCACGAGCTGCCCAACGTGCTCATGACGCCCCATGTGTCCGGCTGGTCCGAGGGGATGCTCGAGGCGCGGGCGAAGCTGATCGCGAAGAACATCGACCGGGTCGCGCGGGGCGAGCCCCCGGTGACTCTGATCCCGTCGTCGGAGTAGACAGGGTCGTTCTCCTCACGATTTCCCCCGGTTCGTTCCCCGTAGAGTGTCGAATCCGTCCTCAGCCCAGCCGACGTCCCTAATAATCTCCGGTATAGAGCCGGACAGCGAACTTCTGAGGGCTCTCTCTGACGAGGAGTTCTAGGAAAGTCCGGACCGGCGTCAGCTCCTGGGACCGTGAGAAGTGCATGTCGACTTCGGCGTTCCGGAACTTTCGGGTGAAACCCTTCAGGGAGAGTGCATGTACGCGCTCGAAGAGCTTCTCGTGGAGGAGCTTCGCGGCCTTCGCCGCCGAGATCACCCGGAATTGCCCCGCGGGCATCTTGTCGAAGATTGGCCGAAACCGTGGAAGATGATCGGACCCGAGCAGACGGCTCGCGATGGCCTCCTCGACAGCCATCTTGCCGCCGAGCGTGGTTAACGCCCAGACATAGTCATCCGGCACGAGCCGGCCGACGTCGGCAGCACTCAAGTCCGGGACACTCAGGATGAGGAAGATGTACGGAAGTCTCTCCTCTCCCTGGCGCCGCAGGGCATTGTTGATCTTGTAGGCGGCCAGTGCGAAGCAGTCCTCGGGACCAAGTCCCACGAAGCGTCGCGCCTCACGAAAGAGGCTCCCGTGAAACTTGATGTTGAAGCGGCAGATCGGATTGTCGTTCCCGTTTAGAAGCCGATAATCAGTGTCGGTTCGGGAGGGACGGTGATCCTCGATACGAAGAACCCCTCCACCCGTCACCTCCTGAATCACGGCCTCGAACCTGCGCTCGGCCAACTCACCAAGAAGCATCTGGGCGATCCCGAGGCGACGTTTGAGACGTTCCTGCTCGGTGACCTGATAGGTGTCTGGGACGATTCCTGCGAGACCTTGGGCAGCCACCTGCGTTGCCAGCGCTTCGAGCCCACGCCGTTGAAGCTTGAAGTCCGCTGCGACAATCTCTACAGGATCACCTCCAAGGATCCGCTCCACAGCGAAGACTTGGCGAATCTCCCGTATCTTGGGGACGGGGGTGTCAGGGAAAACGTCGCGAAGGGTGCGCGCCAGCTGCCCGAGGTCCGTCACCGCGAGCCGTGTGGCGACGGACCCACGTCACTTTGCCCGTTGACGGGCAGCCGGGGCAACGAAGAGCGGCGGGAAGCGGAATTTCGATCCTTCGAGGTAGTCTTCGACGAGCTCGATAGCGACCCACTGGCGACCAAGACGCTCGGCGGTTTCGCCGGAGATGTTTGACCCCGCAAAGATGTCGAGGACGACATCGCCTGGGTCGGTGCAAAGCTTGACGAAAAATTCCGGCAACCCGCTTGGGAAGCGTGCCGGGTGCACGGGTAGTCCCGCCGCTCGGCAGCGCTTCAAGTACTCACCGTTCGAATCGTTGTTCCCTAGTTCAATGAGATTCGGCGGGATTGCGCCACCGTGGTCGCGCGCAAACTTCGCCGTAATTGTGTGTCCACTCGGCCGGGCCTTGGCACGATACCCGCGCTCGAGTAGCCGTCGCATGTCGGTGCTGTACTCCTTGAGTACCTTGCGGTTATCGGCCTTAGGCCAAGGGGTCTTCGAAAGCCACCAAACCAGGTTGACGGCGCACTTCACTCGCACCCGCCGAACGTTGACCCACTCCGCGGGCGCCGGCAGGGCTCCAGGGTTGTACCAGTAGAAGTCCTGGGCGAAGTGCAAGCCGACCTTCTCGTGAAGCGCGACGAGGAGGTGATACTGGTAGAGGCTCCTGGTGGGGGCGCCCTTGTTCCAGACTCCGCCGATGTCGATGACGAAGCTCCCGTCTGCCGTGAGGACACGCCTGCACTGATCGGCAATCGGCAGGAACCAGGCGATGTACTCGTCGATCCCGACCGAACCGTAGGGTTTCTTCTTTTGGAAAGTGAGCGGGAACGGTGGCGAGGTGACGATTAGGTTGATCGACTCGCCCGGCAACTCCCGGAGGACGTCGAGTGAGTCGCCGAGGTAGGCACGACCGAACCTGGTCTGGTAGAAGGGTTTCATGGCATTGATTCTCGTGACCGCTGTTTGGCCGCAAGGATAGCTCGCTACCCGACGGATTGTCAACGACATCTAGTAGTATCCACGATGATACACCCCCGTATGTAGAGTTTCCCCGATGCTCGGGGTCCGTGGGCCAGATACCCTGGGCGAGGGCTGAGCACCCCCCAGCGATGGGCAGGTGTCGGCTTGCGCACGACGAACACGGCAAGGCCGGATGGTAAACGGAAGGCGCCGTAGGCGCGCGCGACGCGGACCACGAAGCCCGCGGCGCAGCCGGGTGGTCCCTACCGGCCCATCGCCTGCTCTCCTCTCAGGGTCATGCAGGTGCTCAGCGCGTGGGCGACCAGGTTGCCGTCGTCGGCGACGAGGTCACACGCGACCAGGCCGACGGTCCGGCCCGCCTTGCGGACGTGCGCCCGTGCGGAGAGAAGCCCCTTCCACATGGGCTTCAGGAAGTTGATCTTCATCTCGAGCGTCGTGTACGTCTCGCCCTCGCCCAGCGTGGTCATGTAGGCCCAGCCCATCGCGGCGTCGGCCACCGCCGCGAGGATGCCGCCCTGGACCGTCCCCATGGGATTGGTGTGGCGGTCGGCGACCTCGAGGTTGACCACCGCCTCGCCGGCGGCGAAGGACGCCAGCGTCAGGCCGATGAGCCGCGCCGCCGGGGGCGGGGGCACCTCGCCGCGGAGCATCTTCTCCATCCCGTCGAGCAACCGGCTCAAGGCTTCACTCCTCTCCCCGAAGCGTCGCGGCATTGTACCACCTTCTCCGTCACGATCTTCTCCATGGCGCCTCTCCCTCACCCTGATTCGGCGAGGAACATCTCACGCAGCTTGACCTTCTGCACCTTGTCGCCGTGGGGGCCCTGGGTGCGCGGGACATCGGCCACGATGCGCACGTGACGGGGAATCTTGAACGAGGCGATGCGCCCCTTGCAGTGCGCGATCAGGTCCTCTTCCGTGAGCGGCTCGCCGGCTCGCGGAATCACGTACGCGACGGCGGCCTCGTTGGTGCGCGGGTCGGGGATGCCGATCACGA
>JBOGJK010000755.1:0-1794 GCA_050745345.1 Thermoanaerobaculia bacterium | reverse complement strand
GGGCTCCCTCGTGCTTCTGGGAGGGGAGCCCGGCATCGGGAAATCGACTCTTCTGCTCCAGGCGGGCCGCGGTGTCGCGCGCTCGCGAGAGGTGCTCTATGCGACCGGCGAGGAGTCGGCCGCGCAGGTGCGCCTGCGCGGCGAGCGGCTCGGCATCCGGGAGGAGAAGCTGCTCGTCCTGGCGGAGACCGACGTGGCGCGGGTCGTGGCTCACGCCGAGAAACAGGCGCCGGCGCGCCTCGTCGTCGACTCGATCCAGGCCGTCCGCGACACGGTGCTCTCCTCGGCCGCCGGAACCGTCTCGCAGGTGCGGGATTCGGCTCTCCTGCTGCAGCGGTTCGCCAAGCTCTCCGGCGTGCCGGTGATCCTGATCGGCCACGTGACCAAGGACGGGAGCCTCGCCGGACCCAAGTCGCTCGAGCACCTGGTGGACGCCGTCGTCGCCATGGACGGCGAACGCAACTCGGCGCGGCGGGTGCTGCGCGCCACGAAGAACCGCTTCGGGCCGGTCGATGAGGTGGCGCTCTACGAAATGACCGGCGCCGGCCTCTCCGAAATCGCAAACGCGTCGGCGGCGCTGCTGTCTGAGCGGCGGACCGGTCTGCCCGGGAGCGCCGTGACGGCCACCCGAGAGGGGACGCGCTCGCTCCTGGTCGAAGTGCAGGCTCTGGTGGGTCCTTCGACGGCGGGCTCGCCACGCCGCGTCGCGATCGGCCTCGACCCGGGCCGGCTCGCCCTCCTGCTCGCGGTACTCGAGCGGGCCGGAGTCCCGCTCTCCTCGCGCGAGGTCTTCGTGTCGTGCGCCGGGGGCCTCGAGGTGTTCGAGCCCGCCGCGGACCTCGCGGTTGTCGCCGCGCTCGTCTCCTCGGCGCGCGGCCGCGCGCTGCCGGACGGAGCGGTCTTCTTCGGAGAGATCGGACTCCTGGGAGAAGTCCGGCGAGTGCCGGGAGCCGCGTCCCGGCTGCGAGAGGCGGAGGCGCTCGGTTTCGACCGGGCCTATCTGCCTTCGCGGGACGCCCGGGAGGCAGCCACGGCCGCGAGCATGAAGCTGCGCGCGGTGGACCGGGTCACGGAGCTCGTCGCCGAGCTGGGAACAAGCAGCGCCGCGGTCACCGCGAGCCGCATAGGAGCGGGGCCGACCGAGTCGGGAGGATAGGGGGCGAGCAGGGTCAGCTATCCGGAAAGGTTCGCGGGGAGGCCGTCGGTCAGCGACCGGTACGCTTCGAGGTACTTCTCGCGCGTGGTCCGAACCACGCCTTCGGGCAGCCGGGGCGCCGGCGGGCGGTGATCCCAACCCGTCGAGTCGAGCCAGTCGCGGACGAACTGCTTGTCGAAGGAAACGGGCGTCCTTCCGGGCTCCCAAACGCGTCGATCCCAGTAGCGTGACGAGTCGGGAGTGAACGCCTCGTCGATCCAGACCACGCGTCCGTCGAGAAGGCCGAACTCGAGCTTCGCGTCGGCGAGGATCAGGTCCTTGCCCTCCGCGTACCGGCGCGCGCGCTCGTAGAGACTGATGGTCAGGTCTCGGAGAAGCCCCGCTTCCTCTCCGAGGTCACTTTCCATGCGGGCGAAGGAAACGTTCTCGTCGTGCCCGCGCGGGTTCTTGATGGCCGGAGTGAAGATCGGTTCCGGCAGCCGGTCCGCCTCGACGAGGCCGGAGGGCAGCCGCACCCCGCAGACCTCGCCCGTCTTGCGGTACTCCGCCCAGCCCGACCCGGCCAGATAGCCGCGCGCCACGCACTCGAAAGGGATGACCTCGGCTTTTTTCACGATGACCGACCGCCCTTCCAGGAC
>JBOGJK010000754.1:0-5651 GCA_050745345.1 Thermoanaerobaculia bacterium | reverse complement strand
CTCGAAGATCAACGCCGAGGTCTCGGGTCGGCTGACCGAGTCCTTCTCGGGCATCCGCGTCGTGAAGGCCTACCGCGCGGAGCGGCGCGAGGCCCTCGTCTTCACGGAAGGCGCGCACCGGCTCTTTCGCAACGTCGCGAGAACGATGACGGGCTTTTCGGCCGTCACGGCCTTCTCGACACTGCTTCTGGGCGTCGTCGGTGTCGCGATCCTCTGGATCGGCGCGCACGACGTACTCGCGGGGCGCATGACGATCGGGTCCTTCTTCTCCTTCACGCTCTACCTGGGGCTGCTCGTCGGTCCGGTGGTCCAGATCGTCTCGATCGGAAGCCAGATCACCGAGGCCTTCGCGGGCCTGGAGCGCATCCGCGAGATCCGCAACGAGCTGGCCGAGGACGCGGGAGACCAGGCGCGGGAGCCTTTGCCGCCGCTTGCCGGGCGCGTCCAGTTCCGGGACGTGCACTTCGAGTACCAGGCCGGCGTCCCGGTGATCCGGGGCGTCTCCTTTCTCGCCGAGCCCGGCACCTCGGCGGCCCTAGTCGGCTCCTCCGGCTCCGGCAAGAGCACGGTGATCGGCCTCGTCGCGGCCTTCTACCGGCCCTCCGCCGGACAGATCCTGGTGGACGGGCACGACCTCGGCCAGGTGCGCCTTTCCGACTACCGGTCGCAGCTCGGTGTCGTGCTCCAGGACAATTTCCTCTTCGACGGAACGGTCTTCGAGAACATCGCCTACGCGCGCCCCGACGCTCCGCCCGAGGAGGTCCGGCGGGCGGCTTCCATCGCCCGCTGCGACGAGTTCGTGGACAAGCTGCCGGAGGGGTACGAGACGGTGGTCGGAGAGCGGGGCGTCAGGCTCTCCGGAGGGCAGCGCCAGCGCGTCGCGATCGCCCGGGCGATCCTCGCCGACCCCCGCATCCTGATCCTGGACGAGGCGACCTCATCGCTCGACAGCGAGAGCGAGGCGGCGATCCAGGAGGGGCTCGCGGAGCTGATGAAAGGGCGCACGACCTTCGTGATCGCGCACCGCCTTTCGACGATCCGGAGGGCCGACGTGATCCTCGTCCTGGAGGGGGGCCGGATCGTCGAGCGCGGCCGCCACGAGGAGCTTCTCGCCCGCGGCGGCCGGTACGCGGATCTCTACTACCGCCAGTACGGGGTCGAGGCCAACCTCTTTCGCAACCCGGGCGAGTCGGCCGAGCCCGCCGAGCAAGCCCCTCCCGCAGCCGCCGCGGCCGATGCCCGAATCGGGCGCCTGCCGCTGCTGGGAACTACCTCGACAGAGTGACACCCCTCCTTCGGGAGGAGGGCCGGGTCAGGCGCCGATCGCGCGCGCGAAAGAGCGAATCGCTCGACCGCGCCCAGGAGGAGCCTGCCCGAGCAAGGCCCGTCGCGAGTGCGGGGAGGCCGACGCGAGAGCAGGAGCGCCGACCGGGTGGAGGCGCAGCGTGGGCTCCTCCGCAGAGCCTGTCGGGCCTGCCGCTCGCAGCGAGAGCATCGCCGGGCGCGGCAGGGAATGACTCGGAGGGCTCCTAGTCGCGCCGGCCGCCCAGGAAGCGCAACAGGAAGAGGAACAGGTTGATGAAGTCGAGGTAGAGGGAGAGAGCCCCGACGACGGCAAAAGAGCCGATCTGCCCCTCGGGGGTCACCGCTGCCATCTGCTTCAGGCGCTGGGCGTCCCAGGCCGTCAGGCCCGTAAAGACGATCACACCCACGACCGAGATGACGAACTGCAGGCCGTCGTTCTGCCAGAAGATCCCGACGATCGAGGCGAGGATGACGCCGATCAGGCCCATGAAGACGAACTGGCCCACGCCGGCCAGACTGCGCTTGGTCGTGGAGCCGAAGAGCGCGAGCGCCCCGAACATCCCGGCCGTCACGGCGAAGGTCGTCGCGATCGAGGCCCCCGTGAAAGCGAGCAGGATGAAGGAGAGGGTCGCGCCGTTTAAGGCCGAGTAGAGGACGAAGAGGCCGGCCGCCATCCCCGGGGAAAGCTTCTGAACCCGCGCCGAGAGATAGAACACGAGCCCGAGCTCGCCCAGGATCAGGCCGAAGAAGAGGATCTTGTTGCCGAAGATCGCCTGGAGAAGCGTGGGCGAGCTCGCCACGGCAAAGGCCACCGCGGCAGTGATGCCGAGGCCCACGCACATCCAGCCGTACACCTTCTGGAGGAAGGCCGTGACGCGCTCGGCGCCCGCGACCGCCGTGGCCGAGAAGGCGGACTGCGGGGTCATCGAGAGGTTGTTGTCCATGTTTCGCTCCTTGGGCCGGCCGAGGCCCGCTAGGAAAACGATCTTATCGAGAAGCCGATTCCCGAGGCCGGCCGTCTAGTTCACCTGGAACCGCAGCGCCTCGAGGTACTTGAGCGCGATCGGGTCGCCCGGACTCTCGGCCAGCGCACCCTCGAACTCGACGAGCGCCTCCGCCACCTCGCCGCGGGAGGCGTGAAGCCGGCCCAGGTTCAGATAGGGAAAGTGCTTCGGCTCGTAGCGCGGCGCCTTCTTCGCCCGCTCGAACCAGGGTACCGCCTCCTCCAGACGGCCCTGCTCCATCAGGTAGCAGCCGATGTCATTGTAGGGGTTGCCGAACGCCGGGTCGGTCGCGATCGCCTTCTGGCACTCGCCGATCGCGTCGGCCAGGCGCCCCTCGAAAGAGTAGGCCCAGCCGCGGAACGTGTAAGCCTCGGCGGTGGGGTAAGTCTCCAGGGAGCGGGTAAACAGCGCGACGGCCTCCTGGAGGCTCCCGGCCAGGAGCTTCGCCGTACCGAGACGCCAGAACTCGAGCGCCCGCTCGAGCGCGCTTTGCTCCACCTCGAGAAAAATTGTACTCCCCGGCCGGCCTCCCGGAGCGGGCCGGCGGCGATAAGCTTCTTCCAGGCAGCGCCGCGAGCAGGCGCGCAAGGAGGACACATCCGGGCCCGTGCGGTCATTTTCGTCTCGGCCGGGTTCCTCGCCGGAGCGATGAGCGCCTACTACTTGCTCTGGCGGACGCACGCTCTCGTGCCGGGCCACCCTCTCGCTCTGCGGACCTCGGAGGTGTTCTCGCCCCCCGCGCGCCCCCCGCGCACGATCCCTCCCACCGCCACGGCCACGCCCACACCCGCTCCCGGCGCCCGGGCAACGCCCGCCGCGGGGCAGTAGACTCCTTCCATGGGCGACCGCAAGTATCGCCACCGCGGTTACATGGACTCGGGCGGCGACGAGCCGGGTCGGCGGCGCGGCCCCTCCGGCCCTCCCCGGACCGAGGGGGCCCCGCGCGGGCGCGGCATCGACCTCAACAAGGCGGTCGTCTTCGCCTGCAAGTCGTGCGGCGAGAAGCGCCGCGATCCCGAGGAGATCGGCTTCGACGCGACCTGCCGCAAGTGCGGCACGGACCTGCACGCCTGCGCCCAGTGCGCGCACTTCGACACGTCGGCGCGCTTCGAATGCGTCAAGCCGATTCCCGCTCGGATTCCCGACAAGAAGAAGCGCAACGCCTGCACGTTCTTCTCTCCCGCGCAGTCCTTCGACCTGACGGGCTCGCGAGCCGAGGCGACGCCGGACGACGCGCGGGCGGCCTTCGACAGGCTCTTCAAGAAGTGACCGCGAAGCGGTCACGCGGAGCAAAGCGAGGGATTCCGGCCTTCTCGGCTGCGTTCCTGCTCGAGTCGAGGATTTCCCCGCTTCGCTCGCAATGACATCGCCACGCGCCGACTCTCTCTCGATGCGCGCCGCAGCACCGACCGCAGCATCCCCTGCGTCAGCCTGCCGGTAAAGGTGTTCTGCTGGCTCGGGTGGTAGGAGCCGTAGAGCACGTGCTGGCCGATCGCGACGCGCAGGCCGTGGGCGAAGCGCGGCCGCGGCGAGGGGAGAGCCCTGCCCCGCGCGAGCGCCCCCAGGCACTCCCGGAAGGCGAGGGCACCCAGCGCGACGACCACGCGCGGCCCGGAGACCAGGTCGAGCTCCCGCTCGAGGTACTCGCGGCAGCTTGCGAACTCTTCGGGCGAGGGGCGGTTGTCGGGAGGCGCGCAACGGCAGGCCGCGGTGAGAAGCGCCCCGGAGAGCCTCAGTCCGTCTCCGGCGCGGCGCGACTCCGGAAGGCTCGAGAGCCCGAGGGCGTGGAGCGCGCGGAAGAGGAAGTCGCCCGACTCGTCCCCCGTGAAGAGACGCCCCGTGCGGTTCCCGCCGTGCGCTGCGGGAGCGAGCCCGACGATCACCAGGCGCGCGCCGGGATCGCCGAAGGCGGGGAGCGGCCGCGCCCAATAAGTCTGCCCCCGGAAGCGCCGCGGGGGATGCCGACCGGCCTCCTCGCGCCAGGCCACCAGGCGCGGGCAACGCCGGCAGGCGACGACCTGCCGCTCGATGTCGCGAAAGAGGCGCAACGCTCTATCGCCGCGAATAGGTGCCCACGAGCTCGCCCCGCGCCAGCACGTGCCCCTCGATGGCGCGCAGCAGCTCCCCCCGGGTCGCGCCCGGAGCCAGAGCGAGCAGCCGGTCGACAGCGTAGAGCTTGAAGAAGTAGCGGTGCGTGCCGCTCGGAGGAGCGGGGCCGCCGTAGCCGAGCTTCCCGAAGTCGTTTCTGCCGTGCGTGCCCCCTCCCGGCAGCGTCTCGCGCGGCGGGACGGCCTCCGGCAGGGAAGCAGCCGAGGATGGTAGGTCGTAGAGCACCCAGTGGACCCAGATCCCGCGCGGCGCGTCCGGGTCCTCGCAGAGGAGGGCGAGGCTTTTCGACTCCGGCGGCACACCGCTCCAGGAGAGCGCCGGGGAGACGTCCTTCCCGTCGGCGGTGTATGCAGCGGGGATCGGCTTGCCGTTCTGGAAAGCGGCGCTCTCGAGCCGAAGCTGCGTCTTCACTTCCGCCATCGGTCGCTTGCCCTCCGCCGCGGGGCCATCCTCACTTCTTCGCCGGCAACGCCGGGGGCACGCCCGTGGCGCGCCAGCGCTTCTTCTTGGCCTCCCAGTCGTCGAGCGCCCGCTTGCGGTTGGCCGAGGCCGCCGCGGCGCGGCGGTCGTCTTCGCTCGACGGTTCGGTCTCGTTTCCCTTTCCGGCGGCCGGATTCTTCTCCGTCATCGGACCCATTCTAAGGAATCTGACGCGAAGCGGGAATGGATCCCGCCGCCCGGCGAAGAAGGCGGCCTCCCCGGACGAGCCGGAGAGGCCGCGGAGGGTAGAGGGGACCGGCTCGAAACTAGGGGTTCACCACGACCGTGCCCGTCATCATGACGCCGTGCACGCTGCAGTAGTAGGGAAAGTTCCCCGCCTGGCTGAACGTGCGCGAGAACTCGCCATTGCTCATCACGCCGGAGTTCCAACGGCCGTCCGGCGAGCAGGGGGGGCAGTTTCCCGAGGTCGTCGAATGGGGGAGGCTTGCCTGCCACTGCCACTCGACCGTCGTCCCGACCCCGATCGTGGTCGTCGAGTTGCCGCTGACCGAGTCGCGGAAGAAGATGTCTCGCACCGAGACCACGCGCGTCATGCCGGCGGGCGGTGTGGGGGTCCGGGTGGGCGTGGGTGTGGGTGAGCCGCCCGACTCGGTCGGCGTCGGTGTGGGCGCGTTGGCGAAGCCGGAGGTGTCGGCGCCCAGGCACACGAGGCTGTCGGTGACCGGGTTGTGGTAGGTCTTGACCGTCCCGCGCACCGTGTCCCGCACCGTCAAGGTGTACTCCAGATCCGTC
>JBOGJK010000753.1:0-10132 GCA_050745345.1 Thermoanaerobaculia bacterium | reverse complement strand
GTAGAGGACCGAGTAGAGCAGGCGCCAGCGACCCGGATCCGGATGCGAGGCGGCCGCGCCGGCAATCTCGAGAAACTCGCGCGGAACGAGAAGGCTCGCCGACGCCGTCCCGCCGGCCGGCTCCGGTGTCGGCGGCTCGTCGAAGAGGCCCGGCAGGGCGGCGCCCTCCGCCGGCAGCTCCCTCCAGGCGATCTGCTCGGGCAGGACTTTCTCCTCGATCAATCGCCGCGCGGCGTCGCGCCAGGCCTCGAGCGTGGGGGCGATCACCACTTCTCGCACGGGAGCCATGTTAATCGCCCGCCCGGCCACCTCCCGAGGCGTCTCGCAAGAACTTCTCGTTCAAAGGGAACCGCACGCGGGAAAGCAGCTCCGCCCAGCGCGGGTCGGAGCGAAGAGGTTCGAACTCGGGCAGATGCACGAAAAGTCTCGCCGAACGATCCTGCTGGGCGCGCTCGAGCCAGGCAAAGGCGTCGTCCTTCTCCCCGAGCGCCGCGGAAATCGCGGCGATTGTCGTCTTGTCCACGTACCGGCGGCTCGCCTCGGACACGAGCCGCGCCCGGATCTCCCGGGCCCGGTTCGTCTCGCCCAGGTGCGCCAGGCAGACGCCGAGAAGGAACTGTGGCTGGCTGCGGATCTGCGCCGGGAGCGCTTCGTGCGCGCGCAAGCACTCCTCCCACCGGCCCATGGCGGCCAACGCATAGGCCCTCCGGTCGGCGATGTAGAAGAAGTCCGGGTCGATCTTCTGGATCCGTTCGGCGATCTCGAGGGCGTCTGCGAGCTTGCGCTGCGCGAACACGACCTCGACCTCCAAATACGGGAAGTAGGGGTTGAGCGGGTCCAGCTCGGCGGCCTTCCGGAGCTGCGCTCGCGCACCGGCGGTGTCTGCCGCCGCGAGAAGCACCCAGCCGTAGTAGCCGTGAGCGTCGGGCGCTCCGGGATCCAGGGCGAGCGCACGCTCGAGCTCTCGCCTCGCTGTCGGCAGGTCGTAGTCCCAGCCCAGAGCCACGATGCCCAGCATGAGATGGCCTGCCGCCAGAGAATCGTCGAGCGCAATCGCCTTGCGGGCGGCCTCCTTCGCCAGCGGCAGCAGGTCGCGTGGCGCGCGGTAGGCGTCGCCCAGCCAGAAGTAGGCGTTGGCGAGCCCCGCCCAGGCGCCGGCGAAGCTCGGGTCGCGGGAGACCGCCTGCCGGTAGAGCCTGATCGCCTCCTCGAGACTCGCCTCGTCGGAGCGGTGAGAAAGCACGTTGGCCCGGAGGAAGAGGTTGTGCGCCTCCGTGTCCCGGGTCGCCTCGGCGACGAGCGACCGGCCGGCGCCGCCCGCGAGCTCGATGCGCAAGGCCTCGGCGATCGAGCGCGAGATCTCGTCCTCGAGCGCGAACAGATTCTCGGCCTTGCGGTCGTACCTCTGGGACCAGAGGCGGTACCCCGTGCGCGCGTCCACGAGCTCCGCCGTGATGCGCACCGTGTCTCCCGCGCGCTGGACGCTTCCGGAGAGGATCGTGTCGACGCCGAGCTGCCGCGCGACCTCGCCCGTGTCCACGTCCCGCCCTCGGAAGCGGAAGGACGAAGTGCGACCAATGACCTTCAACCCCGGCAGCCGCGTCAGAGCGTTGAGGATCTCCTCGCTCACCCCGTCGCTGAAGTACTCGTTCTCCGGGTCGCCGCTCAGGTTCGCAAACGGCAAAACGGCGAGCGACCGGCGGTCGGAGGCGGCCGAGGCGCGCGCCTCGACGAGATCCGGCGTCTTGCCGTCTCCGGCCGGGGTCTGGCGCCGGTACCAGAGCAGAGCGCTGGCGGCCAGAAGCACGAAGGCGGCGCCCACGCCGATCCAAACTCGCCCGGCCGGAGCTCGCGGCGCGGCCCGGGCCGCCGACTTCGGCGCCCCGCCCGATCGAGCTTCCGCCTCCACTTCCTCGAGCTCGAGGCGCGCGTCGCCGATCGCCTGCAGGCGGCGCCGCGGATCCTTCTCGAGACATCGCTCGAGGAGCCTCCTGATTTCCGTTGAAGTCCCCGCCGGCAGCTCCTTCCACTCCGGCTCATCCCGGGTGATCGAAGCCAGAATGTCGGTGACGTTCTCGCCGGAAAAGGCTCTCTTTCCGGTGAGCATCTCGAAGAGCACGCAGCCGAAGGCCCAGATATCGACCCGCTTGTCGGCGGGCTTGCCCCGCGCCTGTTCGGGCGACATGTAGCCGGCGGTGCCGAGGACGACCCCCGCCTGTGTCGCCGACGGCGTGACGGTCGGCGACTGCGAGAGGCTTGCGTCGGCGGAGGACCCCTCCGGGTCGAGCGCCCTGGCCAGCCCGAAGTCGAGCAGCTTTGCCTCCCCCTCGGCTGTCAGCTTCACGTTGGCGGGCTTCAGGTCCCGGTGCACGATCCCCTTCTCGTGCGCGTATTCGAGTGCCTCGGCGATCTGTCGTGCAATCGGGAGGGCCTCCCGGGGCGGGATGGGTCCCGCGGCGATCCGCTCGGCGAGCGTCTCTCCCGGGACGAGCTCCATGACGAGACCTCGCAGCGAGCCTGACTCCTCCAGGCCGTGAAGGGTCGCGATCCTCGCGTGGTTCAGCGAGGCGAGCAGGCGCGCCTCGCGCTCGAAACGCGCCATGCGCTCGGCGTCGGAGGCGACGGCCGCCGGCAGCACCTTGATGGCCACCTCGCGCCCGAGCCGAGTGTCCCGCGCGCGGTAGACCTCGCCCATCCCGCCCGCGCCGAGCGGCGCGAGGATCTCGTACGGCCCGAGGCGCGTGCCGGCGGCGAGAGTCATCGCCCGAAGGAAGACTTCATGAACGGCTCGTCGCGGAGATCATAGCCGCGAGGCCCGGTCGGCGCACGCGAGTGTGAAGTGGAGAAAAGACACGATCACCTCCCTACGGAAGCGATCGGGATTCTATTTCGGCCGCCCCCGCCTGCCCGAGGTCCGGACCTCGAAGGACGCCGCGATCGCGTCCACCAGCCCTTGCGCGCACCGCCCCTCCGGGTCGAGATCAGGATCGTAGATGCAGATCTGCAGGCCGGCCGCGAGGTCGGAACGGAAGAGCTCCCGGAGAAGGTCCGTCAGCTCCGCGAAGGTGAGCCCCCCGGGCTCGGGCGTGTCCACCGCGGGCATGATCGAGGGGTCGAGAACGTCCGCGTCCACGTGGATCCAGAAGCCGCGCACTCCGCGCCGCCGCAGCGCCGCTTCCTGCCGGCGCGCCGTCTGCGCGATTCCGGCCAGGCGCAGCCTCGCGACGTCGCACGCG
The DNA here is from genome assembly GCA_050745345.1 of Thermoanaerobaculia bacterium. Lineage (GTDB taxonomy): Bacteria > Acidobacteriota > Thermoanaerobaculia > UBA5066 > Gp7-AA6 > DATBFU01. Next base: position 6,896 of record JBOGJK010000753.1, on the reverse strand, counting down.
GCAATAGAGCCCGGCAGACGCTCCCCGTCGCGATAGCCCAGGATCGCGACGTCCTCGTCGAGCACGAGGGGAGAAAGCCCCGCAAGGTTCGCGAGGGGCTTCGGCCCGCGTCCCGTCGCGAGTGTCAGGTCCATGCCGGCCGCGCCGCGGGAAGCGGAAGTCTCCGGTGTCGCGAAGTCGGCGTGCCCGTCCACGAAGAAGAGCCCGTAGCGGCCGCGCCGGCGCAGGGCGAGCAGGCTGCCGAGCAGGATCGAGCAGTCGCCGCCCAGCACGAGCGGGAAGGCGTCCCTGTCGAGCGCGCGCCCGAGGCTCTCCGCGAGGGCGAGCGAGTAGCGCGCGATCGCGGGAGCGTTGCGGATCCCCGTCTCGGGATCGACCGTCTCGCTGTACGGCGGCGGCTCGACGCGCGCGAACCGCTCGGCCTGCAGCCGCTTGGAGAGTCCCGCCTTCTCCAGCGCCTCCGGCAGGCGCCGGACACCGGGCTGCTTCCCGGGCTTGGGAGGCTTCAACCCCAGGTTCGACGGCGCTTCGATGACGACGACCCGCCGATCGGCCCGAGCGATGCCCGCGCGCGGATTCATCGTTCCCTCATAAACACGCGCCCGCGGGAATCCGTTGCAGTCGCGGCGCTTGCGCCGACCCCGCCCCGTTTCCCTCTCGATATGCTTCCGGCAACCGCGAAGGAGGCCACGATGCCGCTTTCCCGCTCCGGTTCTCTACTCGCGCTGATCGCCGTTTCCCTCATCGCCGTCACGGCCGCCGAGCGCGGCTCCGGCCCCGCGCGGCCGAAGATCGTCGTCCACTACGGCGCCGACAAGAGCAAGGAGCCTCTGGACGGCCGTCTGCTCCTCCTCCTCTCGACCGACAAGAGCGAGGAGCCGCGCTTCCAAGTGAGCGACACGAGCCTGAAGAGCCAGCAGGTCTTCGGCATCGACGTCGAGGCCTGGAAGGCGGGAGAGGAGGCGGCCTTTCCGGCCGATGTCCTGGGGTACCCGGCCGAGAATCTCGCCGATCTTCCGGCCGGCACCTACCAGGTGCAGGCGCTCCTCCACCGCTACGAGACCTTCCGGAGGTCGAACGGCCACATCGTGAAGCTCCCGATGGACCGCGGCGAGGGGCAGCAGTGGAGCAAGGCGCCCGGCAACCTCTACTCGACCCCGCGCAAGATCCCCCTTGACCCCGCCAGGGCCGAAACGATCCGCCTCGAGCTCGACAGGGTCATTCCTCCCATACCTGACCCGCCGACGACGCAGTATGTCAGGCACGAGAGGATCCTCTCGCCGAGGCTTTCGAAGTTCTGGGGGCGGCCGATGTATCTGGGCGCCCACATCCTGCTGCCCGAGGGCTACGACACGCATCCCGACGCTCGCTATCCGCTCGTCATCAACCACGGGCACTTCTCGCCGACGATCGAGGAGTTCCGCGAGGAGCCGCCCGACCCGAATCTCGCGCCCGACTACTCCGAGCGGTTCAAGCTCCAGGGGTACAACCGGATCCAGCAGGAGCACGCCTGGCAGCTCTACAAGGATTGGACGGCGCCCGGCTACCCGCGCTACCTCGTCGTCGAGATCCAGCACGCGAACCCCTTCTACGACGACTCGTACGCCGTCAACTCCGCAAACCTCGGCCCCTACGGAGACGCCATCACCTACGAGCTCATCCCCTACCTCGAGAGAAAGTACCGGGCTCTGGGCGCCGGCTGGGCCCGCTTCCTGTACGGCGGTTCGACCGGCGGATGGGCGGCCCTGGGCGCGCAGATCCTCTATCCGGACGAGTACAACGGCGCCTGGGCGGCCTGCCCCGACCCGATCGACTTTCGCGCCTACGGTGTGGTCAACATCTACGAGGACGAGAACGCCTACTTCTGGACGGGACCGTGGAAGAGGGTGCCCAGGCCCGGCCACCGGGACTACCTGGGGCATCTCTCCGCCACCCTCGAGCAGATGAACCGGATGGAGCTCGTAATCGGCCCGAACAGCCGCTCGGGCGGGCAGTACGACATCTGGCAGGCGGTCTTCTCGCCGGTCGGCGCCGACGGTTACCCCAAGCCGATCTGGGACAAGCGGACGGGAGTCATCGACAAGGATGTCGCCGCCCACTGGAAGGAGAACTACGACCTCGTCCACATCCTGCGCCGCGACTGGGGGAAGGGCCTCGGCCGGAAGCTCGAGGGGAAGATCCACATCTACGTAGGCGAGGCGGACAACTACTACTTGAACAACGCGGTCTATCTCGCCGAGCAGTTCCTGAAGGGCGCCACGGACCCCCCCTACGGCGGCGAGATCGACTACGAGCCCCGCGCCGAACACTGCTGGAACGGCGACCACACCCGGCCCAACTACTCCTCCCGCCTGCGCTACCACCAGATGTTCGCGCCGAAGATCGTGGAGCGGATCCGAAAGAGCGCGCCCGCGGGCGCCGACCTCGAGAGCTGGCGCTACTGAAGACGCGGTCCGGGCTTCGGTCCGCCGGACCGGCCGGTCGAGACCGAACCCTTCTTGGCGGCGCGCGCCCTGCAGTAGGCTGTCGCGCTCGTGTTCCCCCCGCCCCTTCCGCGCTTCGACCCGAAGCGGCGCCGCGCCGTCACGGCGGCGCTGCTGCTCGTGAGCGCGCTCGCCTCCTTCGAGTCGACCGTCGTCTCGACGGCCATGCCGACGATCATCGGCGACCTCGGCGGCCTTCCGCTCTACGCGTGGGTCTTCTCGATCTATCTGCTGACCGCGACCGTCGCGATGCCCGTCTACGGCCGTCTGGCGGACATCTCCACGGCAGGCGCCGCCTGCTGCTCGTCGCCATCGGCGTCTTCTTGACCGGCGCGGTCGCCTGCGCCTTCGCCCGCTCGATGCCGCAGTTGATCGCCGCGCGCGCGATCCAGGGTCTGGGCGCCGCGGGACTGGTTCCCGTCTCGCTCGCCGTCGCCTGCGCCTCTACTCGCTCGAGGAGCGCGCCCGCGTGCAGGGACTCTTCTCGGGGGTCTGGGGATTCGCGGCCCTGATCGGGCCGTTGCTGGGCGCCCTTCTGACGGTGCACCTCGGCTGGAGGACGATCTTCTCGATCAACATACCTCTGGGGGCGGTTGCCTTCTTTCTCGTCGCGACGCGCCTGATCGAGTCCCGCGCATTGCTACCCGAGCCGGTGGACCTCGCCGGCGCCGCGACACTTGCCCTCGGGATCACGCTCCTGCTCTTCGCGGTCCTGCAGACGCCGGGACCGGCCGGCGCGACGCGGCTGCGGGAGTTGGGCGGCGAGCCGCCGCTGACGGACCTGATTACCTGGTACTGGAAGGGCAAGCCCGCGGCGCCCTGGGCGTGAGACGAAAGAAGGAAAGATAAGGCGCGGGTTGCCCCGCGCCCCGGATTTCGAATCGGAGACTCGATCAGTACCGCGAGCGTCCGCCGCCGCCTTCGTTCTTCGGCCGCGCCTCGTTGACCGTCACCGAACGGCCGCCGAACTCGGTGCCGTTCAAGGACATGGCCTGCCGGGCCTGGTCGGCGTCGCTGAACTCGACGAAGCCGAACCCCTTGGACTGCCCGGTGTCGCGATCGGTGATCACGCGAGCGGAGTCCGGCGTGCCGAACTTGGCAAACATGTCGCGCAGCTGGTCGTCGGAGATGTTGTACGGGAGATTACCTACATAGAGCTTCATGGAACCATCCTTCGTGCCGGGGGAAGTTCATGGGCGAGAACACCGCCGGCGCGGCGCTCCGCATTCTCGCTATTTTTCGTTCGGGATTCGTCAGATATGGTCTGACAAAGGCAAGCGAAACGAGAACGGGACTAACTGTATCACGACCGGAGGAAGGGCCCCGAAGGCCGGGCCGTGACCCCGGCGTCTTCCGCAGGACGAGAAGTCAGCCCGTGCGCTCCTGCCGCCCGACGGCGTAGGCCTCGCGCAACCAGCGGGAAAGCTCGGCGTCGAGCTGCGCTGGCTTGGTCAAGCGGAGCACGTGCGCATTCGGGTAGAGGGTCTCCACACGGCGAAAGCGGGGGCTCTCGACGCGGCGCGGCAGCCAGAAAGCCGACCTCGAGCCAGCGGGCCTTGGGCACCGCTCCGGCGAACCGCACGCGGACCATGAAGCCGACGCGGTCCCGGTACGGGAGCAGCTCGACGGGCCCGAACGCCTCGACGATCTTTCGGAGGCGGTCGAAGAGCTCGCGGACGAACGAGGGCTTCCCGGCGAAGGGCTCCGCCAGCTCGTAACGCGCGCAGGCGTGGTACTGGTTGCGGTTGACGAACTCATTGCCGCAGCGCGGGCAAGACGGAAATCTCCCCCGTCCGGAAACCGATCGAGGCCGACGCCGAGACGTTCCAGGAGATCACGGGCGGCGCCCGCGTGCCGGTCCTGGTCGACTTCTGGGCGGACTGGTGCGGGCCCTGCCGGTTCCCCCAGATCTCCTCGCAGTTCGGCGTGCGGAGCATCCCCAACTTCATCGTCCTGAAGGGAGGGCTCCTCCTCTTCCAGCAGGCCGGCGTCGTTTCGAGCGCGCAGATGAAGGACTGGCTGATCCGGTCGGGTGCCTCCGCGGCCTGACTCCCCGCCGCGCGCGCTCTTGCGGCGCCAGAAGAGGGAGCCTACGATGGAGGCGGGTGCCTATTCATGCCGGATTCCGTCAGCCCTGACTCCCGCTTCGTGACCCGAGACTTCGAGCCGGCCTACCTGCGGCTGTCGAGGGAAGGGCGCCTGCGGGAGCGGGTCGAGGCGGCGCTGGCGGAGCTCGAGGACTGCCACGCCTGCCCACGAAACTGCGGCGTCAACCGCCTGGAGAACCAGACTCGGGCCTGCAACACGGGGCGGTACGCCGTCGTCTCCTCCGCCTTCCCGCACTTCGGCGAGGAGGACTGCCTGCGCGGGTGGAACGGCTCCGGGACGATCTTCTTCGGCCTCTGCAACCTGCGGTGCGCCTTCTGCCAGAACTGGGACATCTCCCAGAGGCTCGAGGGCAAGGAGTCGGGCCCGCGCGAGATCGCGCAGCTCATGCTCGCTCTGCAGGAGCGGGGGTGCCACAACATCAACTTCGTCACGCCCGAGCACGTGGCCCCGCAGGTCATTGAGGCGATCGCGGAGGCGATCCCGATGGGGCTCCGGCTCCCGATCGTCTACAACACGAGCGCCTACGACGCCCTGTCCTCTCTCACGCTGATGGACGGGCTGGTCGACATCTACATGCCGGACTTCAAGTTCTGGAAGCCGGAGACCTCGGTCCGCCTTTCGCGGGCGAAGGACTACCCCGAACGTGCCCGCGAGGCGATCCTCGAGATGAACCGGCAGGTGGGGCCCTTGAAGCTCGGACCGGACGGCCTGGCCAGGCGCGGCGTGCTCGTGCGCCACCTCGTCATGCCGGGGCAGACCGAGGAGGCCGCGTCGATCTTCGAGTGGCTGGCCCGCGAGGTCTCGCCCGACACCTACCTCAACGTCATGGGACAGTACCGGCCGGAGCACCTGGTCGGGCAGACCGGCCCGGACGGCAAGGCGCGCTACGCGGAGATCGACCGGCGCCCCTTCCGGGAGGAGATGGACGCGGCCTTCGCCGCCGCGCGCCGGGCGGGCCTCTGGCGCTTCGACGAGCGGCGGGCGGTCAGGCTGCCGCGGCTGGCCAGAGCGAGCTGAGCGATACCTCCCGATCCGTAGGGGCAGCCCGCTGTCGCGGCACTTTACGGTTCGGCGGGCGAGGAGCCGAGGGGCACCTCCGGAAGCCGCGCCGCTTTCCGCCACTCGATCAAGATCGCGCGCCACCGCTGTGGCCGATCTCCCGAGGGGTCGATCTTCCCTTTCGGCATGAGGTAGGACAGCTCCGCGGGGTGATGCTTCTTCGCCCAGGCCTCGAACTCTTCCAGGCGGTGTTTGGCCGGGGGCGAGCCGGGCACCGGATGGAACATGTAGCCCGCGATCCTTCCCGAGGAGTCGAGCCACCAGGTGAGGAGGAGCGGCCTCGGCTGCCAGTCGAGGAGGCGGTAGTAGTCGTTGGTCTCGCGGCCGACCGCGGTGATGCGGTTTCCCTCCTCTTCCCAGCCGGTGCAGGTCGTCCGGCTGTGGAAGAAGCGGTCCCAGCGGCTCCAGTTGCCCTCTCCGAGCTTCCACGGCGCGCCCGGCCCCGTGGGTTCCTTCCTGTCGAACCAGATCCGGGGATCGGTCGCGAGGAAGGCGCGGGCGGCTGCGAGATCGCCCCGCTGGCGCGCCGCCTGAAACTTCTGGACGGTCTCGATCTGCTTCGATACGCCGCGGACAAGCGCCGCATCCGCGAAAAGGATCGCGATCAAGGCGTTCCGGATTCGAATCCGCGACATTCCAGCCGTTCGAACAGCCGCGAGTGGCCAGCCAATCCCACCAACGGCGGCCGGGTGGCCGAGCCGCCGCCATAGAATCGCCGCGTGCCGGACCTGCTGACGGCGCTCGCCCTCGTCGGGATCGTCCTCGTCGTCGCGGGGCTGGCGGCGGGGTGGGTCGAGCGGGCGCCCATCACCTTCCCGGTCATCTTCCTCGGCCTCGGGTTTCTGCTCGGAGAGAAGGGCCTCGGGATCATCTCCGTCTCGCCGCACGATCCGACGCTGGAGGCGGTCGGCATCATCACGCTCTCACTCGTCCTCTTCCTCGACGCGGTGCGCATGCGCTTCGACCGGCCGGCGCGGGAGTGGCTCGTGCCGGCGCTGGTGCTCGGTCCCGGGACGATTCTCACCATCGCGCTCGTCGCGACGGCCTCGCACTTTCTCCTGGGAACGGCGCTTCTCGTCTCGGTCCTGCTCGGCGCGATCCTCTCCTCGACCGACCCGGTCGTGCTGCGCGACGTCGTGAGGGACCAGCGCCTGCCCCGCTCGATCCGCCAGGCCCTCACGGTCGAGGCCGGGACCAACGACCTCGTGGTTCTGCCGGTCGTGCTCGTGGGGATCGCCGTGGCGA
>JBOGJK010000752.1:0-1752 GCA_050745345.1 Thermoanaerobaculia bacterium | reverse complement strand
CCTCGGCGCCGCGACGGCCCTTCTCTTCGAGCCGTTCACGGACGAGCCGAACAACAGGGGGGTCTGGGCCGCCGAGGCGATGCCGCTTTCGCGATTCGAAGACTGGGTCGCGGGAGCAGACCGCGCCGGCCTCCAGGTCGAGATCCACGCCATCGGCGACCGCGCCAACGCGGAGATCCTCGACCTGTTCGAGCGCGTCGCGAAGAGCAATGGCCCCAGGGACCGCCGCTTCCGGATCGAGCACGCGCAGCATCTGCGAGCCGCCGAGATCCCGCGCTTCGCGGCGCTCGGGGTCATCCCCTCGATGCAGCCGTATCACGCGATCGACGACGGCCGCTGGGCCGACAAGCGGATCGGCCGGGAGCGGTCGCGGGGGACGTATGCCTTCCGTTCGCTCCTCGACGCCAAGGCGCGCCTCGCCTTCGGCTCCGACTGGGACGTGGCGCCGCTGTCGCCGATCGCCGGCGTCTACGCCGCGGTCACGCGCCGCACGATCGACGGCAAGAACCCCCAGGGCTGGGTGCCCGAGCAGAGGACCACGGTCGAGGAGGCCCTGCGCGCCTACACGGCCGGCGCGGCCCATGCCGCCTTCGAGGAGAACGAGAAGGGCATCCTCTCCCCGGGCAAGCTCGCCGACTTCGTGGTCCTCTCGGCCGACCCGTTTGCCGTCCCGCCGGAAGAGCTCGAGAGGATCGAGGTCGAGGAGACGGTCGTGGGCGGGAGAGTCGTCTACGCGCTCCGGTAGCTTTCCTGGCGCCCCGGGCGCTGTGATAGCTTTTGCCGCGACTCGGGGGTTCGCTTTCGCCAGGCGACGGGAAGCCCGGCCCGGAAGGGATCGATCATGACGATTCAGCAGGTTCGAAGGAGGCTCGGGGCAATGCCGGGGCGAAGTCTCGTCGCGGCTCTGAGCGCGCTGCTTCTCGCTCCCGCCGACAGTCTCGTCTACGCGCAGCAGGCGCCGGAGGCGACGGCCGCGGCTCCGGCCACCGAGCAAGAGGCGCCCAAGCTCTCCAACGACCAGCTGGACTCCATGGTCGCTCCGATCGCGCTCTATCCGGACCCGCTTCTGGCCCAGCTCCTCGTGGCCTCGACGTATCCGCTCGACATCGTCGAGGCACAGCAGTGGCTGGGAAAGAACAGCAGCCTCAAAGGGGACGAGCTGACCGCCGCAGCCCAGAAAAAGGATTGGGACCCGAGCATCCAGGCCATGGTCGCCTTTCCCGACGTCGTGAAGCGGATGAGCGAGAACGTCAAGTGGACGACGGACCTCGGCAACGCCTTCCTCGCGCAACCAGATGACGTGATGGACGCGGTGCAGCGGATGCGGCTGAAGGCGAAGGAAGCGGGCAAGCTCGAGTCCTCCGAGCAGCAAAAGGTGGAAACCAAGACGGTGGAGACCAAGACCATCATCGAGATCCAGCCGGCGAGCACGCAGGTCGTCTACGTCCCCACCTACAGCCCGACGGTCGTCTGGGGACCTCCCGTATACCCCTACCCTCCGATCTACTACCCGCCCTACTACGCGGGGGCGGCCTTCGTTTCTTTCGGAGTGGGGATTGCAGTGGGAGCGGCGATCAGCGGAGGCTGGGGCTGGGGCTGCGGGTGGGGCCGCGGCCACACCAACATCACGATCAACAACAACAACACCTTCATCAACAACAGCAACCGGACCAACAACTTCAACCGAAGCGGGAACAGCAACTGGCAGCACAATGCCCAGTACCGGGGCGGGGTTCCGTACAAGGACAAGGC
>JBOGJK010000751.1:0-2016 GCA_050745345.1 Thermoanaerobaculia bacterium | reverse complement strand
GGTTGAAGCCCTCCGAGTAGCGGGCCGGAAGCCCCGCGGCGCGGATCGCCCGCTCGAGCACATCCATCGTGTTGCGGTGCGAGAGGAAGCGTGCGTCTCCCCTCTTTTCGAAGGTCACGCGGTGGCGCAAGACCTGACCTGCCTGCGTGCCGCGGATCCGCGTGGCCGAGGGAAGGTCCGGCATCGCTTTCTGGCGGTACGCGGCGCCCTTGGCGATCTCGCGGTAGGCCGCCGGATCTTTCTTCGAGGAGATCGCCGGGTCGAGTGTAGGGAGCGTGCCCGCCATCGGCCGCGCCAGCACGGTGTCTTCGCCGTTGCCCGGCACGCCGCAGGCGTAGCAGTGACCCCACTTGCAGTCCTCGGTGCGCATCTCCTTCTTCGCCTTGATGAGCTCGATCTGGAGCCACCGTTTCTTGATCGAGACGTCCAGCACGTCCCACGGCAGGACCTCCTCGAGGTCGTAGGCGCGCAGGTACGACTCCTTCGGGATCCCCTCCGCCTCGAAGGCCCGCATCCAGAGGTCGTAGCGGAAGTGCTCGGTCCAGCCGTCGAACTTCACGCCCGACTTCCAGGCCGTGTGCAGGACGTGCCCCATCCGCCGGTCGCCGCGCGAGAGCGCACACTCGATCTCGGCTTCGCGCGGCTCGTGCCACTTCATGCGGGCCCCGCGCACGCGGCGGAACCTCTCCTTGAGGTACCGAAGCTTGCGCTGGAGGGTCTCGACACCGTCGAAGGGCGCCCACTGGAATGGCGTCCACGACTTCGGCACGAAGGAGCCGACGGAGACGTTGACCTGCTTGCGCCCGTGCTTTCGTCCCTGCGCGAGGATGTCCTCGACGAGCCTGACCAGCTCATCCAGATCCGATTCGGTCTCCGTCGGCAGGCCGATCATCGTGTAGACCTTGATCAGGTCCCAGCCGCGCGCGAAGGCCACGTCGGCCGCAGCGATCATGTCCGCGTTGGTGAAGGTCTTGTTGATGACGCGGCGCAGGCGGTCCGAGCCCGTCTCCGGCGCGAACGTGAAGCCCGACTTGCGAACTTCGGAAACCGCGTCGGCCAGCCCCACCGAAAACGCCTCGGCGCGCAGCGACGGGAGCGAGATCGAGACCCGCCGGTCGGAAAGCTGCGGTGCCAGGCACTTGACCAGCGGCTCGATCTGCGAGTAGTCGGCGGTCGAGAGGGAGAGCAGTCCCACCTCGCTCCAGCCCGATTCCGCGATGAACTTCTTGGTCATCTCCGCGACGTCGCCGGGATCGAGCTCTCGCACCGGGCGGTACCAGTAGCCCGCCTGGCAGAAGCGGCACCCCTGCGTGCAGCCGCGCATCACTTCGAGCCCGAGGCGGTCCTGCACGATCTCGACGGAGGGGACCATGGGCTTGCCGGGGTAGTACTCGGGCTTCAAGACGGGCACCCAGGTACGCTTCGGCTGCTGCGGCGCGCGCAGGTCGTTGCGCGCGATCGCGGCGATCCGCCCGCCGCCGTCATACGACACGTCGTAGAGGGAGGGGACGTAGACCCCCTCGACCGACGCAAGCTGCGCGAGCAGGTCCCGGCGCGAGAGGCGAAGCACCCGCCCCTCGCGGTACGCGTCGAGGAAGCGCGGCAGCGCCTCCTCGGCGTCCCCCACCAGGAAGGCGTCGAAGAATTCGGCGATCGGCTCGGGGTTGGCCGTGCAGGGCCCGCCGCCGAGAACGATCGGGTCCGACTCCCGGCGGTCGCGCTGCCAGACCGGCAGGCCCGCCAGATCCAGCATGTTCAGAATGTTCGAGTAGTTCAGCTCCGCCTGGAGCGAGAACCCCAGCACGTCGAAGTCGGCGACGGGAGCGAAAGACTCCGTCGAGAAGAGGGGAATGCCTCCCTCTCGCATCTTACGCTCGAGATCGACCCACGGGGCGTAGACGCGCTCGCAGGCGAATTCCGGCCGGCGGTTGACGAGCTCGTAGAGGATCTTCAGCCCCGTATGGCTCATCCCGATCTCGTAGGTGTCGGGGACGGCGAGGGCGAGGGTCACCTCGC
>JBOGJK010000750.1:0-9568 GCA_050745345.1 Thermoanaerobaculia bacterium | reverse complement strand
TACCCGTCCCATCTCGAGTCCCTCCGCCTGAGCGCCTCGCGCTCCGGATCGACGCTGCAGCGCCACTCGCTCCTCGAGCCAGATCGAGACGAGGGCGCTGACGTTGTTGTGGCAGGCTCGTGATCGGCTCCGAAGCTCCTCCTTCAACCAGGCGGGCACGGAAACGCTGAGGTGTACGTACTGAGCGCCGGCCTGGTCAATCCCCTGTTCGGACATCGGACTCCTCCTTTGACCCCGGGAGAGGGTCGGTAATTGAGCGCGCTCTCAACTCACGCGTAGCCCACGCGCAGCCGTAGGGGGTGAACGGGTACGGATCGGGGCTGGCTCACCGCGAGAACGTAGCTGAAACGTAGCTGATCTACCGTGGTCTGGCGTGGTCAGGGGTACTCGCCCCTCGCGGATTTCCGAGCATTCGTGCTCTCCGGCTGCCAGCGGTGCTAGGCTTCCAGCGGTTCGGGACCGAGTGGTCGGAGGTTCAAATCCTCTCGCCCCGACCAACCGCGTTTCGCATGCAGGTAAAGATCGTCGCGAACTGTCCGCCCCCTTGTGGAGTCGGTCTCGAGGGGGAAGTGGAGATCGCTTCCCGCGAGTTCCTTCACCGGTTTCTGTTTCCGGAGCGCGCCGGAGGCTCGATCGGCGTCGCCAGCACGGAAGTCGAGGAGATGCATCTGGCCACCTTCGCGCCGGACTCGAAGGACTGGTTCGTCCCGTGTCCCTTGTGCGGCAAGCCGATCCGATTCGATTCGGCGGTTCCGCGAGACGCTTGACTTACGCCTCTTTTACGCCTAGAGTGAGCCATCAGGCCGACGGGTCGTTCCTGAGGCCACGGAACGACCGCGATGGGTCCGTCGGCCTAACTAAATATTGAGAATATTGACAGCAACCGAATTTAGTTAGGCGGGTTATGAACCTTACCAAACGACAGAAGGAAATCCTGGACTTCATCCGGTCCTACCGGAAGGAGCAGGAGATCTCGCCGACCCAGCGCGAGATTCGGGAGCGCTTCGGCCTCTCCTCCTTCGGGACGGTGCAGAAGCACTTGAAGCGCCTCGAGGAGAAGGGCGCCCTCTCGCGCGAGTGGAACCGCAGCCGCGGCATCTCGCCGTCCGAACAGACCTCGACGCGCCCGGTGGCCCTGCTGGGGCTGGTGGCCGCCGGCAGGCCGATCGAGCCCTTTCCCGACGAGGAGTCGATCGAGGTTCCGGCCTCGCTTCTGGGAAAGGGGGAGCACTTCGTTCTGCGCGTCCGCGGCGACTCCATGGTCGAGGACGGCATCCGCGACGGGGACTACGTCATCGTGTCGCGCCGGTCGCAAGCGCAGAACGGGCAGACCGTCGTGGCGCTGGTGCGGGGAGAGGCAACGCTCAAGCGCTACTACGGCGAAGGCTCCCGCGTGCGGCTGCAACCGGCCAACGCCGCCATGAAGCCGCTGACCTACGACGCGCGCGACGTGACGGTGCAGGGGATCGTGACGGGCCTGATGCGCAGCTACGCCCTTCCCGCGCGCGACCGGTAGGCCGATGCCGTTGCCTGCCTTGGTAGAATGGCGCCGACCGATGGCGACGTACCCAAGTGGTTAAGGGAGAGGTCTGCAAAACCTTTATGCGGCGGTTCGAATCCGCCCGTCGCCTCCATAAGACGTAAACCGAAAACCGGGAACCGTGAACCGAGTCTCGAACACGCGCGGGCTTTCGTCCGGTTCGGTTCACGGTTCACGGTTCCCGGTTCACGACTTTTCGGGCCGGAGTGGCGGAATTGGGTAGACGCACGGGACTTAAAATCCCGAGGGTCGAAAGGCCCGTGCCGGTTCGACTCCGGCCTCCGGCACCAGGGCAGTGGGAGAGGAGCTCTTGAGCAGCGCGGTCTCGGAGGCCGTCGGCGGCCTCCAGGAGCGAATCGGATACAACTTCCAGGACCCGAGCCTGCTCGAGCGGGCCCTGACACACCGCTCCTTCTCCAACGAGCACCGGGAGCTGCGCTCTCCCAACAACGAGCGGCTGGAGTTCCTGGGCGACACGGTCCTCGGCTTCGTGATCGGGGACTACATCTACCGCTCCTTTCCCAACCTGCAGGAGGGCGCGCTCTCGAAGATCAAGGCGCACCGGGTCTCGGCCTCGACGCTGGCGGCCAAGGGCCGCGACCTCGCGCTCGGGCGGTATCTGCGCCTGGGGGCGGGGGAGGCGCGCTCGGGAGGCTCGGAGAAGCTGTCGCTGCTGGCCGACGCCTTCGAGGCGGTCGTCGCCGCGATCTATCTCGACGGGGGCCTTCCGGCCGCCGAGGCCTTCGTGCGCAGTGTGTTCGCGCCGGACGTGTCGGGCATCGACGTGGGGGACCTCTCGTTCCACGACCACAAGACCGCCCTTCAAGAGACGGCCCAGAGCCTGGGCCTGCCGCTGCCCGAGTACCGTGTCGTGGACGAGTACGGCCCCGACCACGAGAAGTGTTTCGTCGTCGAGGTCTACTGGGACGGCGTCTCCTTCGCCTACGGCAAAGGGGCCTCGAAAAGGGAGGCGCAGCGCAAGGCGGCCAAGGAAGCCCTGAGGAAGCTGGGGCGGCTGCCGGCGTAGCCCTGGGTTGTCCCTTTTCCGAGAAGGGAAAACCGAGAAGGGAGAAGGACTACGGCGCCTTCTCGAGCCTCTCCAGGAACTTCTCCGGCCCTTCGAATCCGACCAGGCGAAGCTCCTCCCGCTCCCGCCCTTCAGCGTCCAGGAAGACCACCGTCGGCACCCCTAGGATCCGGTACTTCTCGGCCAGAGACACGACCTCGGGCGCGGCGGCGCGCGTCATGTCGGCCTTGAAGAGCGTGCGGCGCGACAGCGCCTGACGCACGCGCGGGTCCGAGAAGGTCCGCCGCTCGAGCTCGAGGCACGGCAGGCACCAGTCGGCCGAGAAGTCGATCACGGCGGGCCGTCCCTGCGGAACGGTCGCCGCGGTGTACGGCTGCCAGCCGGCGAGCGCGCGGGGTACGAAGAAGAGGGCGACCGCCAGAAAGAGAGCGGCCACCCCCGCCCGCACCGGCCACGCGAGGCCGAACCCCCGGACGAGAAGCGCCACGATCGCGACCAAGAGCACCCCCGGCAGCAGCCACCCTCCGAGCGGGGCGGGAACGACGCTGCGCAGGAAGTAGGCCGCCATGGCGAGCAGCACCCAGCCGAAAACCTTCTTGATCGACTCCATCCAGGCGCCGGCGCGCGGCAAAAGCTGGAGGCTTCCGGAGAAGGCGCCGAGGAAGAGATAGGGAAGCCCCAGTCCCAGAGAGAGCACGAAGAAGAGGAGCAGGCCCATCAGCGGGTCCTGCCGCGCCGCGACGAAGGCGAGCAGCCCCACGACGAAGCCCCCCACACCGGGAGCGGCGAGCACACCGACGAAGAGCCCCATGACGAAGGCCCCCCCCGGCCCGCTCTTGGCGTCCGCCTTGTTGGCGAGCGCGGAGGGGATGCGGATCTCCCAGAGGCCGAACATCGAGAGCGCCATCGCGGTCATCACGGCGGCGATCGCGGCGAGCGCCCAGGGGTTCTGCAGAACGGCGCCGAACAGGCGTCCCGAGAGGGCGGCCGCGACCCCGAGCGCCGAGTAGGTCGCCGCCATCCCGAGCACGTAGAGCACCGCGAGCGAGAAGGCGCGGGAGGCCGAGCCGTGCGCCTGGCGGCCGAAGAAGCCGACGGTCAGCGGGATGACGGGGTAAACGCACGGCGTGAGGTTCAACGCCAGTCCCCCGAGGAAAACGGAGAGCAGCACGACGAAGAGCCCCTGCCGGTCGAGCAGCGCGCCGAGGTCGCCGGTGGAGCCGGCGGCCGGTGTGGAGGAAGCGCCCCGCGGCGCGGCGGAGAGCGCCACAGCGCCTCCGGGAAGCGGGGCCGCGCCGGCCGCCTGCCCCACGCGGAAGGAGACTTCGGCGGGCGGATTGCACTGCCGGTCGTTGCAGGCCTGATACTCGACCACACCCGAGATCGACGGGTCAGCACCCGGCGCCCAGGAGACGGGCACCTCGATGGAGAACCGCTCCTCGTAGACGGAGAGGGGGGTTGGCGAGAAGGCGAACTTGCGCATCACCCCTTCCGGGTAGCGCGGCTGCCCGTACGTGACGCCGGCAACGGGCTCGAGCCGGACCGAGGTCGGGATCAGGTACTCCTCCGAGGGGCGGTGGCTGTTGGCGTGCCACCCCGGGGCGAGCTTCGCGTCGAGCTTGAGCGTGCCCTTGCCCGGCGCGGTCGTCTCGAGCTTCGCCTCGACAGTCAGAAGCGCGTCCGCCGGAGCCGCCGCGGCGAGGGAAGCCTTCGCCAGACCGGCCAGGCAGAGCACAGCGAGGGCCCGAAGCCTTCTCAACGCGGCCTTGCTCCCTCGAGCATCTGGATCATCTCGTCCACCCGCGCGGCGTAGCGCGACTGGGGGTGCGCCTTGCGAAAGTCGCGGTAGAGCTCGAGCGCCTCCGCCGGCTTGTTCTCGGAGAGGGGGATCTGCGCCTGGAAGAGCTCGGCCCGCTCCTTGCGGTCCGAATCCCTGGTCGTCGTGATCAGCTTCTCGATCGTCTTGCGAGAGGCCTCCGGCCGGCCCAGGTCGAGCTCGGCCGCGGCTGCGAGCTCCAGAGCCTCCTCGCGCATCTCGGGTTTGGCGTCCGTGGCCTTGCCCACGCGCTCGAGGCGCGGCAGGGCGGCGGCCGTGTCGGTTCTCTGGAAGAGCTCGCGCCCGGTGTCGAGCGCCTCGCCGGCGGGAAGCTCGCCGACCCGCTGCGCCTCGACCTTCCGGGCGAAGCGGCGGTAGGAATCGAGGTCCTGGCGGACGTGTGTGTAGAAGTCCGGCGCGTTCTGGAAACCCTGCATCAGAAAGACCAGACGCCCCTCGGGTGTCGTGATCAGCAGGGAGGGCGCCTCGCGGACGTTGTAGCGGGAGGCCAGAGTCTTGCCTTCCCCGGCGTCGAGGTCGAGCTTGATCGGCACCATCGGCAGAAGCAGCGCCTCGAACTCGAAGGCGGGGTAGAGCAGCGTGTCCATGCGCTGGCAGTTGCCGCACGCTTTCTGGCCGAACTCGACGAAGAGGAGCTTCTGTTGCGAGTCCGCGCGGCGGCGGGCCTCTGCCAGCGTCACCGCCCACTCGGCATTGCCCGGACTACGGACCGCGGGGGTCGCTTCCGGCGCCGGCGCGGGCTGTCCCGGCGATACCGCGGAAAGGAGGAGGAGAAGCCCGGCTGCCAGCCGCGGCCGGAAGGGTGTGCGAGAGCGCATTCGTCCGGAGAACCCGGCGGGTCCGGCCTGAATTCCCGCCGCGTTGTCAGGGGCGGCGGTTTCCGTTACACTTCCGCGCCCCGTGACCGGCAGGCGCGCGCCCAGGTAGCTCAGTCGGTAGAGCAAGGGACTGAAAATCCCTGTGTCGGCGGTTCAATTCCGTCCCTGGGCACCATCTTCGCGCCAACCGTGACCCGTGAATCGTAATCCGTGAACCGTAAACCGTGAACCGTGAGCACCTGGCGCGATTGATCGGTTCCCGGTTCACGGTTCCCGGTTCACGCAAGAAATGATCCTCAAGGTCGCGAAACTCGGCGTGAAGACGCTGCGGCAGAAGTCGGCGCAGGTCGACCCGGCCGCGATCGCCCGCGGCGATTACGAGCCCTTCCTCTCGGATCTCGAGGACACGATGCGCGAGTACGACGGGACCGGGATCGCGGCGCCGCAAGTCTTCACGCCGCTCGCCATCTTCCTCTACGAGGTTCGCCCGGAGACGCGCAAGCGAAAGGAGCCGGAGGTGCCGCTGACGGCCCTCTTCAACGCGAGCTACGAGGGGATCGGGGAGAAGATGGAGGAGGATTCCGAGGGGTGCCTCTCCGTCCCCTTCCTCTGGGGCGGGGTCGTTGTGCGCTTCGAGTCGGTCCGGGTACGGGCGATCGACCGGTCGGGCAAGGCCGTCTCGTTCGAGGCCTCGGGCTGTCACGCGCGCGTCCTGCAGCACGAGATCGACCACTTGAACGGGCTGGTCTACCTCGACCGCATGCGGGACATGAAGTCGCTCGCGTACACAATCAACTTCGGTTGAGGGAGGCCTCGCCGGCGCCGGACGGCCATTCATGAAATAGAATCCGGCGCGATGGCCTTCGGAATGAAAGGCGGGCTTCCGGCGTTCGACCGCGGGGCGACCGGCGGGAGCGGCGGCTCCGACTTCCTGACGACGCGGCTCGAGAAGATGGTGGCCTGGGCCCGCAGCAACTCCCTCTGGCCCCTTCCATTCGCCACCGCCTGCTGCGGCATCGAGTTCATGTCGGTCGCCAACCCGCATTACGACATCGCGCGTTTCGGGTCGGAGGTGATGCGCTTCTCGCCGCGGCAGGCGGACCTGCTGATCGTGGCGGGGACGGTCACGGACAAGCTGGCTCCGATCCTGCGACGCATCTACGACGAGATGCCGGAGCCCAAGTGGGTCATCTCCATGGGTGTCTGCGCCTCCTCGGGAGGCTTCTACCGCGCCTACCACGTCACGCAGGGGATCGACGAGATCATTCCCGTGGACGTCTACGTGCCGGGCTGCCCGCCCACGCCCGAGGAGCTGATCTACGCGATCATTGGGCTCCAGAAGAAGATCGCCTCGGGCGAGAAGTCGCGCGACCGCCGCTCCGCGAAGTTCGCCGCGGAGCAGCCCGCGTGAGCGCGGTCGCCGAGACGCTGCTCTCGCCCGCGGCCGAGAAGCTGCGCGAGAGGCTCGCCGCCTCACCGCTTCCGGGGAGGGTCACGGTCGAGGAGCGGGACCTGCCGACACTCGAGACTGCGCCCGGCGACTGGCCGGAGCTGGCCCGGTTCCTGCGCGACGACCCCGGCTGCCGCTATGACCTCTTCCTGGATCTCGCCGGTGTCGACAACCTGAAGCGCAAGGGTCCGAAGACCCGCTTCGAGGCAGTCGTCCACCTGCACTCGCTCTCGCAGAACCAGCACGTGCGCGTCCGGGTCCCGCTGCCCGACCCGGAGAGGCCGTCGCTTTCCAGTGTGGAGAGTGTCTGGCCCGCCGCGAACTGGTACGAGCGCGAGGCCTACGACCTCTTCGGCTTCGACTTTCCCGGGCATCCGAACCTCCACCGGCTGCTGTGCCACGACGCCTTCGTCGGGCACGCGCTGCGCAAGGACTACGCCCCCGGGCAGCGCTGGTTCTACACGGAGAGCGATCTGAGGGTGCCGGAGTGGGCCCGGGAGACTTCGGAGCGGGCGGGACACTTCGAGACGCAGACCCTCTCGATCGGCCCCTCGCATCCCGCCACCCACGGGATCATCCACCTGCTCGCGCGGCTGGACGGGGAGAGGATCATACGCGCCGAGACGATCATCGGCTACCTGCACCGCTGCTTCGAGAAGATGGCGGAGACGCACCAGTGGAACCAGGTCATCCCGTACGCCGACCGGCTCAACTATGTCTCCGCGATGGTCAACGGCGTGGGGTACGTCCGGACGGCCGAGAAGATGCTCGGGATCGAGGTGCCCGAGCGCGGCCAGCTCATCCGCACGATCCTGTCGGAGTTCACCCGCATCGTGGACCACGCCGTGTGCCTCGGCGCGAACCTGGTGGACATCGGCGCGCTGACCGCCTTCACCTATCTCTTCCAGCCCCGTGAGAACTTCTACAGCCTGATGGAGGCGTGCTGCGGCGCGAGGCTGACGGTCTCCTACGTGCGCGTGGGCGGACTCGCCATCGACGTGCCCGAGGACTTCGTCCCGCGCTGCCGGGAGCTTCTGGAGTCGATCCCGAGGTTCGTGGAGGATGTCGAGAAGCTGATCCGGAACAATCGGATCGTCCGCAACCGCCTCCAGGGCACCGGCGTGGTGACCCGGGAGCAGGCGATCGCCTGGGGCTTCACGGGTCCGATGCTGCGCGCCTCCGGGGTGCCCTACGACGTGCGGCGAGCCCGTCCCTACGACTTCTACGACCGGTTCGACTGGGACATCCCCGTGTCGGCCGACGGCGACAACTTCGCGCGGTATCTGGTCCGGATGGAGGAGATCCGCCAGTCCCTGAAGATCATCCGTCAGGCGCTGGACATCTTCCCGGAGAAGGGCCCGGTCAACTCCGACGACTGGCGCGTCGTGCTGCCGCCCAAGGACGCCGTCTACCACGACATGGAGTCGCTGATCTACCACTTCAAGCTCGTGATGGAGGGCATCCGCGTCCCGCCGGGGGAGCGCTACGAGTGGGTCGAGGGGGTCAACGGGGAGCTCGGGTTCTACGCGGTCTCCGACGGGCGCGGGGGCCCGTACCGCCTGAAGGTCCGCCCCCCCTGCTTCCCCAACATGGCCGCCTTCGAGAAGATGATCCTGGGAGGCACGGTGTCCGACATGATCGCGACCCTCGGGACGCTCAACGTCATTGCGGGGGAGCTCGACCGGTGAGCGGCGTCATCGACGTCTCCCGCGGGGCGCTGGGGAAGCTGACCTTCCTTCAGCGGCTCTACCTGCCGGAGATCGTCCGGGGGATGGCCGTGACGGGGCGCCATCTGCTCCGCAACCTGACGCACATCCGCAATCTCCCGACGATTCTGTACCCCGAGCAGAAGCGCAACTACTCCGGGCGCTTCCGGGGCACGCACATCCTGAAGACGCGGGAAGACGGGACCCTCAAGTGCGTGGCCTGCTACATGTGCCAGCAGGCCTGCCCTGCCGAGTGCATCACGATCGTGGCGGGGGAGCACCCCAAGATCGCCTACGAGAAATACCCGGTCGTCTTCGATATCGACATGCTCCGCTGCGTCTTCTGCGGCTTCTGTGTGGACGCCTGCCCCAAGGACGCCATCTGGATGACGCGCGACTACGAGCTCGCCTTCTACACGCGGGACGAGGCGGTCTTCTCGATCGACCGGCTGATCGAGAAGCCGGGGCTTCCCGTCAAGGACGGCTACGGCTACCGCCCCTACTATCCTGGAGACGGCACCCACCCGCCGACCGACGCCTCTTCGGCGCCGGTCGTCCCGGGGGAGGGCGAGCGCTCGCGCCTGCGGGAGAAGGGGGCGGTGCTGCCGGAGCGCGATCCGGGTCCCGGCCCCCTGAACGCCCCGTCGCAGGCGGAGACAGTCGATCGACGGTAGCGGCTCACCCGACTGCGGACTGCCGTCTCCCGTCTACCGACTCCCGTGTGTCGGCGGATGGCCGTCGGTCTTGAACATCGACTCGACCATCCGGACGACCTCGTCGTCGGAGGCGTCCTTGCCCTTCAGGTCCCACGCCAGCAGCGCCTCGCGGATGCAGATCCCGCAGCCGGCGGCGTGGTTGTCGGTGAAGCAGGTCAGGAGCGTCTTGTGCCGGAACTGCGTCGACTCGGCGCACTCGCAGAAGCAGTGCAGGCGGTCGATCGTCGCGGGGATCTTGCGTGCAGCCTCGTAGGAGGGTCTGACCTGCAGATCGTAGATCCGCGTGTCGGCAAAGAGCGCCGGGTCGAGGATGGGGCGGCGCTCCACACAGCTCTTGCAGGAGTTGGTCGCGGGCGCCGCGGCGGCAGCCGGCGCCGGAGTCGCCTTCTTCTTCGGGGCGTTCGAGAAGGACTTGTCCGCGCCGAGCGCGAGGGCGGCGAAGGCTGCCAGGGCCACGGCTGCGAGGGTCTGTCC
>JBOGJK010000749.1:0-4318 GCA_050745345.1 Thermoanaerobaculia bacterium | reverse complement strand
TCCCCCGCCCCCCGCTGCCGGGCGACGTCGGCGGCCGTGATGGCGAACGCGGCCTGCGCTTCGGCGAGCCGGGCCTGGTACGCTTCGTCTTTCAAGGTGGCGATGACCTCTCCCGCGGTGACACGGTCTCCTTCGTGCTTCCGCACGGTGGCGACGACCCCGTCCACCCCGGCGGTCACCGAGGCGCGGGACCCCGGCAGGATGCGCGCCGGCCCCGCGATCCGGAGGCGCCAGGGAACGAGGAACAGAACGACCGCGGCGACGGCCAGGCCGATGACCCACGTCCGGCGGCGCTGTTGCGGGATCTGGATCAGCTTTCGCCGCTTCTCGAGCAGGGGCTTCCAGAACCCGGCCAGCGGCACCTGCTGGTAGAGCTGGGCATTGCGGACCGCGACCGTGGCCTGGTTCACGAGGATCTGCAGAAGATCCCGGGTCTCCTCGTCGAAGACGAGGGGTTCCTTGCTCTCGAAGGCGAGGGCGCCCAGTTTCCCCTCCTCGTCGGACAGCAGCACCCCGTAGAAGGAGCGCAGGCCGGTCTCTCGGAATACCGCCCGGAACTTCTCTTCCGTCTCCGGCCGGTCCGCGACGATGGCTCCGTCCTCGCTCTCCGTCACCGAGACGTTGCTCCCGGAGAAAAAGACCCACTGCAGCAGGTCCTCGAGCCGCTTGACCTCCGGTTTCGACCGGTCCACCTCCGTCGCGCCGGAGATCGCGCCCAGTCGCATCTTGCCCTTCTCGAGGATGCCGATTGCGCAGCGGTCGTACGTGATCAGCGCCGCCGTCGCGTTGACGATCGTCTGCATCACCTTGTCGAGGTCGAGCGTCGAGGTGATCTCGCGGCTGACGGCGAGCAGCGCGTCCAGCTCCTGTACCTTTTTCTCCGCCTCGTGCTGGCGCGCGGTGCGCAGCGCCCTCACCGCCTGCCGCGCGACGTCCTGCAGCAGTTCCTCGTCCTCCGGAGTGAACTCCGGATGGCGCCCCCGCTTGTTGGCCAGCACCAGCGCTCCGGTCGCGACCTCCTCCTCGACCAGGGGCACGGCGAGCAGCGACCGGATCGGGTAGTCGGGGCTCTCGGCCGAGGTGGGATCGTCTTCGGGGATCCGGTTGCGCCGGAGGCTTGTCTGGTCGGCCATCAGGTCCCCGACCACCGTGGCGCCCACGGCCTCCGGCGGATGATCCACGTCGTAGTTGTCGTTGATCGAGGTCGAGGCGAGCACCACTTCGTCTCCCTGCAGGACCCAGAGCGAAGCGGCCTCGGCAGAGGCGAAGTCGTTGGCCTTGCGCGTGATGAGGGCGGTCAGGTCGCTCCAATCGATCGTCGAGCCGAATGCCTTCGAGAGGTCGTAGAGGTTCGTCAGCCGCTCGATCGCCCGCAGCATTCCGACCGTCTTGCGCTCGGCGCGCAGGGCCCGTCCCAGAGCGGGGGCCGCGTCCTCCAGGAAACCCGAGAGGCGGGTCAGGGTGGCATCGGGGTCCGCCTGCCGCTCAAAGAGCAGTACGAGCAGCGCGACGACCACCCCTTCCGCTTCGAGCGGAAGCGCTACCGCGGCGACTACCCTTTCCGGCAGCCCGTTGACAAACGGGTCGTCGGACTCTTCGAAGTCCCCACGCTCGAGCGTGAGGGCGAGGCGGTCCCGGACGAGCTCCCGGACGATGCCCGTGTCGCGCGGCGCCGACCGGCGCAGGAAGCGGTCGGTCCCCTCCCCGTGGGCGCCGATGCAGAGAAAGAGCGGGTGGATCGTGTCCGGAGCCCAGAGGAGCGCCCCGTCCGCCTGCGACACCTCGGCGCTCCAGCGCGCCGCCCAGCCGGAGGTCTGCGCGAGGTTCTCGCAGAGGGCCAGCTCCGCCAGCGCCGAAAGGGGGCGCTCGGCCTCGAGGCCTTCCGGAATCGTTCCGTCGGAGTCGTCCGGCATGAGCCTCTCCTCGTTGCCGCCTTGCGGTCGGAATCCCGCTAGAAGCTCGAGAGCGCCTTCTCCAGGTCGTCGTGGATCTCGAACACCGAATCGAGCTTGGTCATCTCGAGGAGCTTGCGGACCTGCGGCCCGGCGTGCAGGAGCTTGGTCTGCCCCCCTTCTTTCTGGGAGTTCGTCAGCGCCCGTACCAGGGCCCCCAGGCCCGAGCTGTCGAGGAAGCCCACGTCCTTCAGGTCCACCAGGAAATAGACCTTCCCTTCTTCGAGCAGGCGTATCACCGCCTTCTTGAAGGTGGACTCCGGGTTGCCGATGACCAGGTCCCCGCTGACGGTCAGAATCGTGACCCGCCCATCCTCGCGTGTCGTGAGTTCCATGAAAGCGGGCGCCATTATGTCGAAAAGTCCCGCCCTGTCCAAGAGCCCGTCCGGACGGCCCGCGCCGAGGCGCCGGTGGCGGGCATCGTGAGCTGCCTCATATGATTGGCGCCGTCTTGAACTCGCGGGGAAAGCTCGAGGCAGGCGGCGTCGCCGACCGCGGCGGTCTTTCGGGCCGCCGACCGTGAGCCGGCGCCCGACCGGGGTCCTCGGCCGAGATTCCGTCCTACCGCCGCGGGCCGACCCGGAGACGCTGCGCCTGGCCGAGGATGCGCGCCGGCAGAAGAACTGGAAGCGCTGGGGGCCGTACCTTGCCGAGCGGGCCTGGGGGACGGTGCGCGAGGACTACAGCGCGGACGGCTCGGCCTGGACCTATTTTCCCCACGATCACGCGCGCTCGCGAGCCTTCCGCTGGGGGGAGGACGGGATCGCCGGCCTCTGCGACCGCCACCAGTTCGTCTGCTTCGCGCTCGCGCTCTGGAACGGCCGCGACCCGATCTTGAAGGAACGGCTGTTCGGTCTCTCGGGTCCCGAGGGCAACCACGGCGAGGACGTCAAGGAGTACTACTACTACCTCGACTCGACGCCCACGCACTCCTACATGAAGTGCCTCTACAAATACCCGCAGCAAGAGTACCCCTACGCCTGGCTCGTCGCCGAGAACGGCCGCCGGGGCCCCGAGTCTCCCGAATTCGAGCTGATCGACACGGGCATCTTCGAGGGGGACCGCTACTTCGACGTGGTCACGGAGTATGCCAAGGCCTCGCCCGACGACGTCCTGATCCGTGTCACCGCGCACAACCGCGGTCGCGAGGCCGCGTCCCTCCATCTGCTTCCGACGATCTGGTACCGCAACACGTGGTCCTGGGGCCTCGGCGCCCGGCGGCAGCGGCTCTGGGCGGGGCGGAACGGGGCCGGCCGGCGCGTCGTCGAGCTCGACTCCGAGTACTACGGCAGGCTCCGGCTCCACGCCGAGGGAGAGCCGGAGCTGCTCTTTACGGAGAACGAGACGAACTTCCAGCGCCTTCTCGGCGTCCCCAACGAGTCGCGCTGGGTCAAGGACGCCTTCCACGCCTTCGTCATCCACGGGGCTTCGGACGCCGTGAACCCGGATCAACGTGGGTCGAAGGCGGCCGCCCGCTATCTCCTCGAGATCCCGCCCGGGGGCTCCGCCTCGGTGCGGCTGCGTCTCTCGAGCGACCTCTCGCAGGCCGATCCGTTCGGCCCCGGTTTCGAGGAGAACTTCGCCAGCCGGATCGCCGAGGCCGACGAGTTCTACGCCGGGTTCGCCTCCCCGCAGGCCTCCCGGGATGGCTGGCGCGTGCAGCGGCAGGCCGCGGCCGGCATGCTGTGGTCCAAGCAGTTCTACCACTACGACGTCGGGCGCTGGCTCAAGGGAGATCCCGGCGGGCCGGCGCCGCCCGCCAGCCGCCGGCAGGGGCGCAACACTGAGTGGATCCACCTCTACAACGCCGACGTCATCACCATGCCCGACAAATGGGAGTACCCGTGGTACGCGGCCTGGGACCTCGCGTTTCATTGCGTGACGCTGGCGATCATCGACCCGGACTTCGCCAAGCAGCAGCTCGTGCTGCTGCTGCGCGAATGGTACATGCACCCCAACGGTCAGCTGCCCGCCTACGAGTGGGCCTTCGGGGACGTCAATCCGCCCCTGCACGCCTGGGCCGCCTGGCGTGTCTACAAGATCGAGAAGAAGCGCCGGGGCGCGGGAGACCGTAACTTCCTCGAGCGCGTCTTCCACAAGCTGCTCCTGAACTTCACCTGGTGGGTCAACCGCAAGGACGCCGCGGGCCGGAACATCTTCCAGGGCGGCTTCCTCGGCCTCGACAACATCGGCGTCTTTGACCGCAGCGCCCCTCTGCCGACCGGCGGCACGATCCAGCAGTCGGACGCGACGAGCTGGATGGGGATGTACTGCCTGAACATGGCAGCGATCGCGCTGGAGCTGGCGGTCGAGGACCCCGCCTACGAGGACGTCGCCTCCAAGTTCTTCGAGCATTTCACCTACAT
>JBOGJK010000748.1:0-9072 GCA_050745345.1 Thermoanaerobaculia bacterium | reverse complement strand
GCCTTCTCGATGTACCCGGTCTCGCTCGAGGAGCTGATGGCCGTCTCCGACACCGGCCAGATCATGCCCCCCAAGTCCACCTGGTTCGAGCCGAAGCTGAGAGACGGGCTCCTGATCCACGAGATCTAGGAAGAATTGATTCATTGAGTCATTGATTCATTGAGTCATTGGGGCGGGAGAAGTCGTGCAGCGAGCGGAAGAGCTCAAGCGAAGGAGCAAGCGGTTCGCTCTCGATGTCATCCGGATCTTCCGGTCACTTCCTCGCACGGAGGAGGGGAGGGTTCTTGGGCGCCAACTGCTTCGCTCAGGGACGGCTGTCGGGGCGAACTACCGCGCCGCCTGCCGAGCTCGATCTCACGCAGAGTTCGTCGCCAAGATTGGAACTGTCGTCGAGGAGATCGACGAGGCAGTCTACTGGATCGAGCTGCTTTCAGAGGCGGGCGTGGTTCCCAAGGAGAACATGTCAGCGTGCCTACAGGAGGCAAACGAGCTGCTGGCGATCTTCGCCGCCTCCCAGCGAACCGCCCGCAAATCGTGACGCACAAGCCCTTTTTTCGCGCAATGAACCAATGATTCAATGATTCAATGACTCAATTCCCATGAAGGTGCTCGTCGCCGACAAGTTCGAGGAGAGCGGGCTGGAAGGCTTGAAAGCGCTCGGCGCCGAGGTCCTCTATCGGCCGGACGCCAAGGACGACACTCTCGCCAAAGCGATCCAGTCCTCGGCCGCCGAAGTTCTCGTCGTCCGCTCGACCGCGGTGACGCGGCCGATGCTCGAGACCGGGCGTCTCTCGCTGGTGGTGCGCGCGGGCGCGGGATACAACACGATCGACGTCGAGGCCGCCTCCGAGCGGGCCATTTACGTCTCCAATTGCCCCGGCAAGAACTCGATCGCCGTAGCGGAGCTCGCCTTCGGCCTGATCCTCGCGCTCGACCGCCGCATCGCGCAGGCAGCGGCGGATCTCGCGCGCGGCGTCTGGAACAAGAGGGAGTACAGCAGGGCCCGGGGCCTCTTCGGAGCAACACTCGGATTGCTCGGCACGGGCGGCATCGGCCGGGAGATGGTCCCTCGCGCCCGCGCCTTCGGGATGCCGGTCGTGGCCTGGAGCCGCAGCCTGACTCCCGAGAAGGCCCGGCAGCTCGGCGTCGAGCGGAAGGAGACGCCTCTGGAGGTCGCCGCCTCCGCCGACGTCGTCTCCGTCCACCTGGCCTTCAAACCCGAGACCAAGGGCCTCTGCGGCGAGGAGTTCTTCGAGGCCATGAAGCCGGGCGCCTTCTTCGTCAACACCTCGCGGGCCGAAGTCGTGGACCAGCCCGCCCTGGAACGCGCGGTGCGCGAAAAGGGGATCCGCGCGGCCCTGGACGTCTTCGCCGGCGAGCCCGCCGGCGGCACGGGCGAGGTGACCGACGCGATCTTCCAGCTTCCCGGCGTCATCGGAACGCACCACATCGGCGCCTCGACGGAACAGGCGCAGGAGGCGATCGCGGCCGAGACGGTCTCGATCGTCCGGGAGTTCCGGGACACCGGCCGGCCGCCCAATGTCGTCAACCTGGCGAAAAAGTCTCCGGCGACGCACCTGCTCGTGGTTCGCCATTACGACCGCGTCGGCGTACTCGCCGCGGTCTTCGACCGCATCAAGGAAGCCGGCATCAACGTCCAGGAGACCGAGAACGTCGTCTTCGACGGCGCGAAGGCGGCCGTCGCGCGGATCCACCTGAACCAGGCGCCCCCGGCGGAGACCCTGGAGGCGATGCGCCGGTCGACGGCGGACATCATCGAGCTGTCGGTGCTCCCGCTCTGACCGGAGGCGCCGGCGGCAGGTCGTTCCCGTTCCCGATCGCGCTCCAGACGAGACGGAGCTCGGACCGCGTCCTGTCCATGATCCGCGTGCAACGGATCTTCCGCTCGTCGAAGATCACCCGGACCCCGGCCCGCCGACGGCGTGTCGTTCCCGCTCTGCAGGAGGGCCTGGCGCGGAAGGTCGATCGCGTGGCGGCCCGCGGAGGAGACCGATTCTCTATACTTCGCTGCTCCGGAGGAGACAATGACGACCCGCATCCACAACTTCGCCGCGGGCCCCGCGGTCCTGCCCGAGCCCGTGCTCGCACAGGCGCAACGCGACCTGATGGCGCTGCCCGGTGTCGGAATGTCGATCCTCGAGATCAGCCACCGCTCCCGGACCTTCGACGAGGTCATCCAGGGATGCGAGGCGGACATCCGCAAGCTCGCCGGCATCCCGGCCGGCTACCACGTCCTGTTTCTGCAGGGAGGGGCGTCGCTGCAGTTCTCGATGGTGCCGATGAATCTGCTGCCGGCGGGAGGCCGCGCGGACTACATCGTCACGGGCTCCTGGTCGCAGAAGGCCGTCCAGGAGGCGCGGAGGGTCGGGACGGTGAACATCGCCGCGACGACGGAATCGGAGGGCTTCCGCCGGATCCCGGAGCAATCCGAGCTGAAGCTCGACCCGGGCGCCGCCTATCTGCACTTCACCTCGAACAACACGATCTTTGGCACCGAGTGGCCGCAGGAGCCCGAGGCGGGCGGCGTCCCGCTCGTCTGCGACGCCTCATCCGACATCTTCAGCCGCCCGATCGACGTCGCCAAATACGCCCTGATCTACGCGGGGGCCCAGAAGAATCTGGGGCCTTCCGGCGTCACGCTCGTGATGGTGCGAGAGGACCTGCTCGCGCGCTCGCCGAAGAACCTCCCGACGATGCTCGACTACAACACGCACGCGAAGGAGAAATCGCTCTACAACACGCCGCCCGTCTTCGGCATCTACGTCATGCGCCTCGTGATGAAGTGGCTGCTGGCCGAAGGGGGCCTCGAAGCCATGGGCCGGCGCAACGCCGAAAAGGCGAAGCTTCTCTACGACGCGATCGACGGCTCCGGCGGCTTCTACCGCGCCCACGCGAGCCCGGGCTCCCGCTCGAGCATGAACGTGACGTTCCGGCTCCCCTCCGAGGAGCTCGAGAAGCGGTTCGTGTCGGAAGCGACGGCCGCCCATCTCGACGGCCTGAAGGGGCACCGCTCCGTCGGCGGCATCCGCGCCTCGATCTACAACGCGTTCCCAATGGCGGGTGTCGAGGCCCTGGTCTTCTTCATGAAGGAGTTCCAGCGCGCAAACGGCTGAGCCCGTCTCCCGCGAAACCCCCTCTCTCCTTCGGTGTCTCTTCCGCAGGGCAAAACGGATTCCGAAGCCCGGGCTCGAGCCGCGGTCCGGCCGTTATCCGTGCATCGAATAGATCATCCGCAGATCCCAGTCCGCCGGATCGAGGAGCCGCCGTCCGGCGACGGTCCAATCGCCGGAGAGTCCTTCCTCGCGGATCGGACGGACAAGCACGCACGGGATGCCGCGCGCCTTCTTCTCGCGGTCCACGGGCCGGAAGCCGTTCTCCTCCACGAGCCTGCGGGCAGCGGGCGCCAGTGTCGTGGCCCAGGCCACCAGCTCGGGATATTCGCCGCCGTCGAGCGCCGCGTGGAGCAGGTCCGCGCGCACGACTTCATCGCGAGCCTCCCAATCCACCACGTGCACCCGCCCGAGCGGCGGCCGACCGGTCTGCAGGACGAGATAGCCCTCGAGGCGCTTTTCGTCCCAGTAGAGGAATCGGTAGTTGCGGAGCGGGTTCCGGAAACGCCAGGCGAAGTACCGCTCGTCGCGCACGTGCCGGATTCGCCCGTCGAAGGGGAGACGGGACACCAGCTCGGCCATCGCCTCGCTTAGCGGCGTCCGACCGATCATGACTCGCGGGCCGAGTCGGCCCTGGCGCCGCGCCTCGATCCGGTCGAGGCGGGAGAAGGGCGCCAACGCCCCGGATGCGCGCACGGCCAGACGCGAGGCGAGTCCCCCGACGAACGGAATCCGGCTCAGGCGGCCCCGGACACGCAACAGCGTGGCGGCCCGCAGAAAACGGCGCCCGATCGGATCCACCGGTCCCGCGCTCCTCCAGCCAGCCGCCAGAGAAGCGAGGTGCGTGACCCTGCCGGCGCTCAAGTTGATCGCGTAGGGGTAGGGCTCGTCGCGCAGCTCCCGGAAGGCTGTCTGCATGATCCGCGAGACGAGCCCCCGATCGCGATGCTCCGGAGCGATCGCGAAGTCGCCGGCGTGGAGCGCCTCGAACGTCTCCGCGGGCGAGCCGGCCTCCCAGCGGGTCGCCAGGAAGCTTCGCATTCCCACCACCTCGCCGCCGCACCGGGCCAGGTAGATGAGCGGCTCGCGCCGATAGGGGTTCTGCTCGTGTTTCCATGCCATGTAGGCCTTGTTGACCGACTGGTCCGGGCTCAACAGGTGCGTCAGCAGGCGCGCGACGGCGTCCCGGAAATCCGGGCGGTAGCGAACGATCTCGTAGGTCGCCGACATCTGTGCGCCCGGCGCCATCAGCCCGTGTCGTGCTCGCCCGAACGCACGGCGCGGCGCCTTTCGACGAAGGCGAGGATGCCCGGCACCGTGTCCCACTCGCGGAGGAAGTCGAAAGAGCCCGGGTCGACCGGGGCGCCGGTCTCGCGCTCGATCCACTCCACCAGATGGAAGAGGGCCAGGGAATCGAAGAGGCCCGAGCTGATGAGCGGCGTGTCGTCCGTCAGGCCGGCGGCGGCCGCAACGTCCAGTCCTTCGAGAAACGCGAGGAGCCTGCGGCGCCGGTCTCCGGCGCCCCGAGGGTCTTTCGCCGCCGGCCTACGAATCGGCCCCTCCCCGCTCGTCGCCGGCGAGCTCCCGCAGATCGAGCGGCGCAAGTTGCGCGCAATGCTCGGCCACGGCCGAACGGTTGACCTTGCCGCGCGAGCTGCGCGGGATCTCGTCCAGCAGATACCAGCGGCGCGGCATCTGGTGCCGGGCGAGGTGCCGGCGCGTCCATTCCAGAAGCCGGCGCAGGACCGCGGGCTCTCTCGCCTCGAGCACGACCGCGATCCCAACGTCCTCGCCATACAGCGCGTCCTCGAACCCGAACGCGCAGACGTCGCTCGCCCCCTCGAACCGCTCCACGACCGCGTCGATGTCGCCCGGATAGACCTTCATCCCCCCCTTGTTGATCTCCTCGCGCACGCGCCCCCGCAGGTACAGGAATCCCCGGGCGTCCAACAAACCGATGTCTCCGGTCGAGAACCAGCCGTCGCGCACGACGCGCCGGGTGAGGTCGTCCCGTCCGAGGTAGCCGCGCATCAGGGCCGCCGTGTTGACCCAGACGTACCCCGGCTCTCCGGCGGCGCACTGCTCGGCCAGACCCGGCGGGAGCTCGACCGTCCCGCTCCGAAGCACTCTGACGACCGAGCCCCAGGCCGGCCCGATCAGGCCGTCCTCTACCACGAGGTCCTCGATCGAGGAGCCCGCGAGCCAGCTTCCGGTCTCCGTGATTCCGTACGCGTTCCAGACCTCCCGCGTGCCGGCCCATTGCTGGATCTCTCGCCAGAGCGAGGCGGAAAGCGGCGCAGACCCGCAGAAGACGCGCTCCAGAGTGCCGCGGCGAGGCGGCCGGGCGGTCCGCAGCGCCAGGCGCCAGAGGGAGGGGACCGACGAGAGGAAGGTGATCCCGCACCGGTCGAGCAAGCCCCCCAGCTCGATCACGAGGTCCGAGCGAAACGGCGGCGCGATGAAGAGGTCTTGCCCGGAGAGCCACGGGAAGAGGCAGTTGCAGATCAGGCCGTGACCGAAATGTGTCGGCAACAGGCAGAGG
The DNA here is from genome assembly GCA_050745345.1 of Thermoanaerobaculia bacterium. GTDB lineage: Bacteria > Acidobacteriota > Thermoanaerobaculia > UBA5066 > Gp7-AA6 > DATBFU01. Next base: position 3,399 of record JBOGJK010000748.1, on the reverse strand, counting down.
GTTCGGCGGAACTTCTCGACCCCCAGGGACTGCCGCAGGCCGATCCAGCGCGCGCGCAACGACCGGTGGGTGTGTACGACTCCCTTGGGCTGTCCCGTCGTGCCCGAGGTGAAGAGGATGAGGGCGTCCGCATCGAGGCCGCCAGGCGTTTCGGGGGGGACGGGGTCCCCGGCCGCGTTCTGCCCGCGCGAGGGCTCGGAGACGTCGACCAGGCGCGCGCCGGACGCGGCGAGGGGCTCCGCGACCTCCTCCACCGGGGCTCCCGGCCATACCGAGAAGCGCGGCCTCGCCGCGGCCGCCAGCGTCTGGACCTCGAAGGGCGTCAGACGCGGATCGATCGGCGCCACGCACCCGCCGAGCGCCCAGATCGCGAGCAGCTCGACGAAGAACTCGGGAGTGTTCCCGAGATGGAGAAAAACGCAGTCGGAAGGGGCCAGACCCAGGTCCCGATAGAGTGCCGCGCGCTCGAGCCACCGCCGTGTGATCTCGGGAGGATCCCAGCGGCGCCCGGACAGAGGCTCGTGGAGAGAGCCCACCTTCAGATCGACGAGCATCCCGGCCGGGTTCCTCTCCCGAAGGCGTCTTCCTCCCGTCCGCTGAGCCTAGCGGCCGCGCCGCCGCGCGTCAACGAACGGGGCCCGCGGGCTCCGCGCGCCGCTCGGAAAACCCCGCCGGGGCGCTTGCGTAAGAACCTGCAGGTCCCGGAAGGCCCCGCCGACGGGTCCGAACTCGAAGGGAGGAAAAGATGAGAGCCATCGCACGAGTCCGCCTCGGTCTCGCCCTGCTTGCCGCTCCACCCGTCCTGCTCGCGCAGGCCCCGCCGCTCGCCCTGCCCCAGGCGAGCCCGGAGGCCTCCGTGACGCAGACAGTCGGCCTGACTCAGATGACGATCCACTATCACCGGCCAGCCGTGAACAAGCGGAAGATCTGGGGCGATCTGGTCCCCTGGGGCGAGGTGTGGCGGGCGGGAGCCAACGAGAACACGACCATCTCGTTTTCCTCTGCGGTCACCGTCGAGGGTCAGAAACTCGCCGCCGGGACCTACGGGCTGCACTTGATCCCGGGGCAGATGGAGTGGATCGTAATCTTCAGCAGCATCTCGAGTGGCTGGGGGAGCTTCGGCTACGACCCGAAGGAAGACGCCCTGCGCGTGACGGTGCAACCCCGGCGGGCCGAGTTCACCGAGCGCCTCTCCTATACCTACGAGGACCCGACCGGCGATTCGGTCACGGCCGTCCTCCGCTGGGAGGAGCTGGCTGTACCCGTGCGGATCGCCGTCGACTCCCCCTCGGTGGTCGTCGAGAGCCTGCGAGGCGAGCTCCGGGGGCTTGCCCAGTTCTCCTGGCAGCCCTGGAACCAGGCGGCCAATTACTGCCTCCAGAAGGGCGTCAACCTGGACGAGGCGATGCAGTGGGCCGACCGGTCGATCTCGATCCAGGAGAACTTCACGAACCTGCGAACCAAGGCGGGACTCCTCGAAAAGAAGGGGGACGTGAAGACCGCGGGAGAGCTGCGCGCGAAGTCCCTCCAGATCGCGACGGAAGCGGAAATGAACGCCTACGGCTATCAGCTCCTGGGCGAGAAGAAGGTCGACGAGGCCATCGCCGTCTTCCAGAAGAACGTCAAGGACTACCCGAAATCGTGGAACACCTACGACAGCCTGGCGGAGGGCTACCTGACGAAGGGAGACAAGAAGCTCGCGGCCGAGTACTACGGCAAGGCGCTGGCGATGACGAAGAACGACACGCAGAAGAAGAGGATCTCGGACATCCTCGCCAAGATGAAGATGTAGCGCGGCCCCGCGGGGTGGCTGTCGGAGCGCTATCGCCGCCCCGAGACGCGCCGGTTGACGAGCTTGATCAGGGCGTCGAGCCGCTCGAGGATGTCGAAGACCTGGGGCGGGCCATCGATGGCGCGGCAGGTGAAGGAGACCAGGCGCGCGGCGGGGTCGAGCCGCAGCCTCCGGAAGGCGCTCGAGTCCGCCTGAAGAGTTCGGAAGGCCTCCGACCAGCTCTCGTCCAGGTCTCCGATCAGCGCCACCGAGTATCGCGTGTCGGTGCCCGCGCGCTCCCCCTTCAGGGTCGAGTGATCCACCCCGACCGGAGCCCCTCGCCGCTCGCCCAGAACGCCACTCATGCCCTTCTCCCGTGAGCGCCCGCAAGGACGCTCCGCGGACACCTCGCTCCGCCTCACCAGAAAGGAGCAAGCCCGGGGCCATCGCGTAAGCGACTGTTCTCAAGGGGCTTGGCGGGCCCATTCCCCTTTTGTGCCATGCCCGCGGCGTTACCTATCGTAACGGCCGAACGAACCTCTATCCGCGCCGCGCGGCCACCGCGAAGACACCCATGTAGAAGCCGTAGGCGATCAGACCGAGCGCGATCAGGGCCGCGAGCGCCGGTCCTCCGGCCGGCGACCGGGAGAGGGCCTTGAAGGCCCCGCCGATCTCGGAGAGCTCGCGCGGGTCGAGCTCGCGGGCCACGCGCACCTGAAAGACGCCGAGGAGGGCGAGCACCACGCCCCGCGAGGCGATGCCGAATCGCGCGACCGCTTTGAGCAGCCGCGCGGCGTCGCGCGGGAGCCAGCGCGTCGAGAATCGATTCGCGAGCCGGCCGCTCGCGCCCTGCCAGATCTCGTAGAGGCCGGCGGCGGCCGTCAGCCAGCCCGACGATTCGAGGGCGAGGCGGCCGGCGCGCGAGGAGAGCATCCACTCGAGAGCGGAGCGCCGGAGCGCGCCGTCGGGATCGGCAAGACGCAGGAGCAGCGAGGCGGCGCTCCACGCGAGCGCGGCGCAGCCGGCAACAGCGGCGAGGTGGCCCAGACGTTGAAGAGTCGCAAGGCGCCGCCGCGGGGCTTCCAGCAGGTGCCAGATCGCGAAGGCGGCCAGCCCCGCCGCCACCGCACGGGAGCCGGCCGTGCGGCTGCCGCAGGATCAGCCGAAGCGCCGCCGGCAGCCCCGCGGCCCTATCCCGCGCGCCCGCCGCCGCGATTCGCGCCGCCGTGACGCCGATGGCCGCGTAGAGAATCCCCGTCGCGGCGAACCCGAGCCGCGGAAGCAGCCGCCGCAACACAGGAGCGATCCTCGCACTTCTGGCCGTCCGCCCGACAGGCGTACGATAGTTAGCAGACCAGGAGTCGGCCGCGCTTCCCCTATGACGACGAGCCCTTCCAATCCGAGGACAAGCGCGGCGTTTCGAGGCCAGACGCGACAAATACGCATGCTTGCGGGTCGGCGGGATGCTAGGCAGCTCTGAATGCACGCCTCCCATCTTCCGCCAGCCGAAACTAATCTCTGTGGGGAGAGGCAAATAGAGAGAACGCGTGCAATTCTGTCGAGGGAGATTAGACTGCTCTTGAGCTGCGTTTGATGCTTTTTGTTGGGCAGTCTAAATGATGTTAGGC
>JBOGJK010000747.1:0-1563 GCA_050745345.1 Thermoanaerobaculia bacterium | reverse complement strand
GGCCTGCGGGGATACCGTCTCTACGCCTTCGAGGGAGACCGCCGCGTCGTCGTCAACCTCGAGCACTGCGTCTTCGGCGGCTTCGAGGTTCTGCAGCTCTTCTCGCTCGGCGCCGCCCTCTTCGTGGACACCGGGACGGCCGTGGCGCCGGGGGAGCCGCTGCGCTTCTCTTCGCTGAAGACCGACGCGGGGGCGGGCCTGCGCATCGGCATCGCCCGCGCGGCCTCCAACACGGTGCTGCGCCTCGACTGGGCCTACGCCTTCGACCCGGACCCGCTTGGGCGGCGCGGGTGGCTGCTCTCCTTCTCGAGCGGGCAGGCGTTTTAGCGCGCCCTCGACGGGCGCGGACGAGGGCAGAGAGTCACTGTGGCTCGAGGGAGTCTTGAAGATCGCTGTTTCTACGTGCGCAGCTTGAGGAGCAGAAAAGCCGCCGCCGTCGCGAAGAGGACGTTGGGCGTCCAGACCGCCAGCGCCGGCGGGAGCGCCCCGACGGAGCCCAGCCTCGCGAAGAGTTCCGAAAGCAGGAGGAAGCTCATGCCGAGGAGCAATCCGACGCCGATGCCGGCCAGCGTCCCGCGCCGGCCGAGCCGGAAGGCGAAGGGAAGCGCGATCAGGGCCATGAGCGGAAGAAGCAGCGGCCGGGAGATCTTCTGGGCCAGCGCCGTCTCGAGCGCCTCGGTCGGATACCCCGTCCGGGAGAGTCGGCGCACGTAGCGCTGCAGCTCCCGGTAGCGCATCTCGGCGCCCCGGCGGGTCTGGGTCTCGAAGGCCCGGGGGGGCTCGCCGGAAACCGCCTCCTCGAGGAACGGCGCGTAGGAGGTCTCCCGCGCTCCCGAGAAGGAGCGGTGCCAGCCTTGCCGGAAGATCCAGGCGCTTCCGTTCCAGTCGGCGCGGCGGGCCGCGCTCCGGCGCACGAGCTGGAAGTCGGCTCCGAGCTCGAAGACGGTGGGGGAGAGCAGTGTGGATGCCTGGGGAGGCCCCTCCTCGCGGCGCCAGATTCGGCCGTCCGGCGCGAGCCGCCACCGGCGCTCGGCCGCGCTTCGCAGGCCCTGGTCCGGAGCCTTCCCGCGCAGGATGTTCCAGTAGCGCGCCTCCTGGCGTATGGCGGCGGGCAGCACGGTCTCGCCCAGCCAGAAGAGAGCCCCGGCGCCCAGGACGGCGACGATCAGGATCGGAGCGCCCAGGCGGTGGAGCGAGACGCCGCTCGCCCGGAAGGCCGTGTCCTCGCTCCCCTTCGAGAGGGTCCCGAAGGCGATCAGGGTCGCCACCAGCACCACGAAGGGGGCGAGCTGGCTGCCGACGGAGAGCAGGAAGCAGCGGTAGTAGCCGAGCACGGCCTCGGCGGGCGGCCTGTTACGGAGGATCTCGTCGGACTGGTCGGCGTAGTCCACGATCACGGAGACCAGGAGCACCGAGAAGAAGACGAGGGCGAAGGCGGCGAAGAAGCGGCGCAGGACGTAGCGGTCCAGGATCGCGGGGAACCGCAGGAAACCGTCGAGCCGGGCGGGCGCGGGACGGGAGACCTCCGAGACGGCGGAAGGCCGAGGCTCGGCCGGCCGGACC
>JBOGJK010000746.1:0-3264 GCA_050745345.1 Thermoanaerobaculia bacterium | reverse complement strand
CCGCGTCGTGCTGACCTGCCGGCAGGACCTCGCAACCGCCGAGCGCACGGCAGCCGAGATCCGTGACTCGGGAGGCGAAGCGCTCCCGCTCGTGGCGGACGTGCGGGACGCCCAGGCGGTGCGGGCGCTCGCCGAGCGGGTCGCCGCCGACTTCGGCGGGGCCGACATCCTGGTCAACAACGCGGGCGTCATCAGGGACGCCCTGCTCCCCTTCATGAAGGAGGAGGACTGGGACTACGTCCTGGACACGGACCTGACGGGCGCCTTCCGCATGACCAAGGCGATGCTCCGTCCCATGCTGCATCGTGGCTGGGGGCGGATCATCAACATCGTCTCGGTCAGCGGCATCTCGGGGCATGCCGGACAGGCCAACTACTCGGCAGCCAAGGGCGGGCTGATCGCGATGACCCGGACGCTCGCGCTCGAGCTGGCCAAGCGCGGCATCACCGTCAACGCGGTGGCGCCGGGTCTCGTCTCGACCGAGATCATCGCGCACCTGAAGGAGGGGGAGGTCCAGGAGCTTCTCGGCCGCATCCCGATCGAGCGGTTCGGGACTCCGGAGGAGATCGCCGCGGTCGTCGGCTTCCTCGCCTCCGAGCGATCCTCCTACGTGACCGGCCAGGTCTGGCGCGTGGACGGGGGGATGGCCTAGAAGACGTAAACCGTGAACTGGGAACCGTGAACAGGAGCGGACCCGGGCGTACTCCGGTTCACGGCTAACGGTTCACGGTTCACGGCCTATAATCTCGACGGGAGAACGGAATGAGTGAGCCGACCATTGCGCGGCGCGTCAAGGACCTGATCGTCCGCCGCCTGAAGCTCGAGATCGACCCGGCGACGATTCAGGACGACGCCCCCCTCTTCGGGGAGGGTCTCGGCCTCGACTCGATCGACGCTCTGGAGCTCGTGCTGGGCCTCGAGCAGGAGTTCGGCATCAAGGTGGAAGACGAGGAAGTCGGCGTGAAGGCCTTCGCCTCCGTCAACGCCCTGGTGGACTTCATCGAGCAGAAGAAGATCGCGTGAATCGGCACGGGCCCTTTCCGCACGCCTACCCGTTTCGCTTCGCCGACGCGGTGCTGGAGGAGCGCAATGCCGACTTCTCTCGCGGCCGGGTCCGTGTGAGCGTCACCGCCAACGCGCGCGCCGCCATGGGGGAGCGGTGGGGGACCCCCCTGCTGCTCGCGGAGGCGATCGCGCAGGCGGCCCTCCTGCTCGAAGGCGGCGACGCGGAGCTCGGCCGCCACGGCTTCCTGGCGGGGCTCGAAGGGTTCGAAGCGAAGCGGGCCCCCCGCGCGGGCGAGACCCTTTCGGTCGACGTCCGGCTCTCGGCACGCTTCGGGGCAATCGTTCGGTTCGAAGGCGAGGTGACCTCGGCGGGAGAGGAGATCGCCCACGGCGGCGTCCTGGTCCGCCGGGGGGAGGCAGTGCCGGGGGGCTCGCCGGCATAGAATCAGGGAAACGGCGCCGGAGCGCCGGGAGGCGGGATGAAGCTCGCCGAGCAGGAAGGCCCGGAACACACGGTCCTGCGCGTGGAGGGAGCGCTGAAGGTGGGAGAGACCGCGCGCACCCTCGCCGAGAGCTGCGAGCGCATCGCCAGGGACCGCAAGGGGGCGCTCGTGCTCGACCTTTCAGAGCTCGACTACATGGATTCGACCGGTGTGGGTGTGCTCGTCGGAGCGCTCAAACGGTTTTCGGTGGAGAACCGGCCGATCCTGCTCGCGGCGCCGCAGCGGCGCATCCTCGCGGGTCTGCGCGTGACGCATCTGGACACACTGTTCCGTATCTTCGACTCCCTCGACCAGGCGCTCGCGGCTCTCGCCAAGGAGAGCGACAAAGAGCCCACGGGGGAGCACAAGCGTGCCAACTGACGTCGAAGCGGCGTTTCCCTGCACGGCCGAGCCGCCTCACCGTTTCGCGATCGTCGAGCGGATCCGGGTGCCCGGCGGGATCCTCGTGACGCTCTCCCGCGTGGACGCGCCCTACCCGCCGCGGCAGCTCTTCGTCACCAACCGCGAGATGAAGATGGGCTACGACGACGTCTACAAGGCCTGCTTCGTCTGCGTCGACCGGGGCCGAAAGGAGACGGCCATCGCGCTGCCCAAGGCCGAGATCGAGGCGGGCCTGCCGCCGGCGTAGGCCGTCGCGCTCGTCCGGTCGGGGCAGGCAAGAAGGGGTCCCCTTGGCATAGCTTTCGCCGGCGGCCCTCTTTGGAAGACATGGGAGCATGAGACGGTTTACCTATCGCCACCTCGCGGCGTTGGCGATCCCTGTGGGCGCTCTTCTGCTTCCAACGCCGCCGGCGTCTGGCGCCACGATCACCGTGACCGGCACGGGCGACGCGGTCGCGGCTGACGGCACCGTCACGCTTCGAGAAGCGATGACCTCGATCAACAACGGCGCGAGCGTGAACGCGGATGTCGTCCCGGCGGGGGCCTATGGCTCAAATGACGGGATCGTCTTCGACATCCCCGGCACGGGGATCCAGACCATCGCTCCCGGCTCCGCTCTGCCGGCGATCACCAAGCCCGTCACGGTCGACGGCTACTCGCAGCCGGGCTCGAGCCCGAACACGCTGGCCGCGGGCGACAACGCCGTTCTCAAGATCGACTTGACCGGAGTCAACCATGGCGGCTCCGGTGTGGGCCTTCTCATCCAGACGAACAACCTGACCGTTCGGGGCCTCGCGATCCACTTTTTCAACTCGCCAATCCAGATCATGGGCGGCACCGGCAACCGGATCGTCGGGAACTTCATCGGGGTCGACCCGACGGGGTCGGTCGCCGGCGGCCCCAATACCACCCATAGCATCCGCCTCAGCAACAGTTCCAATAACACGATCGGCGGGCCGGCCCCAGCCGACCGCAACATCATTTCCGGCGCGCTCGCCAACGGCATCGACATCGCCAGCAACTCCAGCGGCACCGTCGTGCAGGGCAATTACATCGGCACCAATGCCGCCGGCACCGCAGCCATCCCAAACGGGACCGGAGTCCTCGTGGGCGTGGGCGGCAATAACAACGCCATCGGCGGGACGGCTGCGGGAGCGGGCAACTTGATCTCGGGAAACCGGGCATACGGCATCAACGTTGCTCTGGTATCCAACATCTCCAACGTCATCCAGGGCAACCGGATCGGCACGGACGTCACGGGCTTGGCCCCCCTCGGCAACGGTATGGTCGGATTCGGCTCGGCGGGCATTGTCGTCGGGGGCACCAACAACACGATCGGGGGGACCGCACCCGGAGCGGGCAACGTCATCGCCTA
>JBOGJK010000745.1:0-7467 GCA_050745345.1 Thermoanaerobaculia bacterium | reverse complement strand
GATCGGCGGTACGTTCTGGAGCTCAGATCCTGGCGTCGTCCAGGAACGCTCGCAGCTTGCGGCTTCGCGACGGGTGGCGCAGCTTGCGCAGCGCCTTCGACTCGATCTGCCGGATGCGCTCGCGCGTGACGTTGAAGGAACGCCCCACCTCCTCCAGCGTGTGCTCCGAGCCGTCGCCCACACCGAACCGCATCTTGAGCACCTGCTCTTCGCGCGGCGTCAGAGACTTCAGGACACGGCGCGTCTGGTCCTGCAGGTTGGAGACGAGCACCGAGTCGATCGGGGAAAGGACCTGGCGGTCCTCGATGAAGTCCCCCAGGTGCGAATCCTCCTCTTCGCCGATCGGCGTCTCGAGCGAGATCGGCTCCTGGGCGATCTTCATGATCTTGCGCACCTTGGAGACCGGCATGTCCATGCGCTTGGCGATCTCCTCGGCGTTAGGCTCGCGTCCCAGCTCCTGGACGAGCGAGCGGGAGGTGCGCGTCAGCTTGTTGATCGTCTCGATCATGTGCACCGGAATCCGGATCGTCCGCGCCTGGTCCGCGATCGCGCGGGTGATCGCCTGGCGGATCCACCACGTCGCGTAGGTCGAGAACTTGTAGCCGCGCCGGTACTCGAACTTGTCGACGGCCTTCATCAGGCCGATGTTGCCTTCCTGAATCAGGTCGAGGAACTGGAGGCCGCGGTTGGTGTACTTCTTGGCGATTGAGACGACCAGCCGCAGGTTCGCCACGATCAGCTCGTGCTTGGCCTGGTCGGCCTCCTCCTCTCCCTCGCGCACCATCCGGAGGGTCTTCTTGACGTCCTCGTGCGTCACGCCGAACTTCTGCTCGAGCTCGCGCAGCGCCTTGCGGTACTTGGCGATCCGGCGCTTGTAGAAGTCGAGCCCGGTCGGGTTCTTCTCCTTCTTCAGCGTGAGGGTGTCCTGGCGGATCGTGGACTCGGGGACCGACATCTGCCGGTCGATGTCCCTCAGGATCCCGATCGCGCGGTTCAAGACCGCCGGCGTGAAGTCGGCCTTCCGGATCAGGCTCGCCATCTCGGCGATCCGCCTGTCGATCGAGGCCTCGATGCGCGCGAGCGCCTTGGAGCCGCGCTTCAAGGTGCGCGCCTTGAACTTCATCCGCTTGATGTCTTTGTCGAGCGCCCCGATCTTCCGGAAGGAATTGAGCACCCCCTCGATCCGGCGCGTCGCGCGGTCGTCCATCTCCTCCTCTTCCTCGTCGGAGGGATTGACGAGCTGGTTGACCATCCGCGCGTCGCGCCCGACGCTCTCGAGCAGCTTCAGGATCTCCTCGAGAACGACGGGGTTGTTGGCGAGGGCCTGGTAGATCCTGGCCTCGCCCTGCTCGATCCGCTTGGCGATGCGGACCTCGCCCTCGCGGTCGAGCAGCTTGACCGTCCCCATCTCGCGCAGGTACATCCGGACGGGGTCGTTGGTCTTCTCGACCGCCTCCCGCGCCTCTTCGGCCGACTCGGCCTCCAGCGCCGCGCGGCGCCTGGCCGCGCGGTCCGGATCGGTCACGATCTCCACACCCAGGTCGAAGAGCCGGACGTAGACCTCCTCGAGGTCCTGGGGGCTGCCCGTCACTTCGTCGGAGAGGACCGTCTGCATCTCCTCGTAGAGCAGGTAGCCCTTCTCCTTGCCCACGCGGAGGAGGGCCTGCACCTCGGGGTACCGTTCCTCAATCACCAAGCTCGTTTCCTTTCCGAGAAGACTTCAATTCCGCGATCCGCCGGTCCGCTGCCATCTTCTTCCGGATCAACTCGTTGTCTGCCGGGGCTCTCCCGATCGCAGCCAGGAGAGCGGCGCTCTCCCGCTTGAGATGTTCCTGTTCCAACTTGTCGAGTACCTGGAGGACCCGCTGGCGCGTCGGCTCGGGTCCCTCTTCTGCCGCCGCCCGGGCGATCAGGCCGACATCGCGATCTTGTCTAAGGTGGGCGATTTGCCTTTGAAAATCAACAGGTTCCGAGGTTCCTCCGGCCTGCCGGAATGCCGCGACGACCGTTCGGATGCCTCCATCGGTCAGCCAGTCGTCCTTCAAGCGCCCCAGAATCAAAGGGATATGCTCGCCCCCCCGGATCAGGATCGGAAGCAACGCGCGCTCGGCTTCCGGAATTCCCACGTCGGATAACACCGCGGCGGGCACGGGCGTTCCCGGCGCGGACTGGCCGCCCCGAGGCTCTGCCGGTCGACCACCGCCTGCCTTGATCCGCTGCCAGAGCAGCTCGAGCGGCATGGAAACGGCCTGCGCGAGCCGGCGGCACTCCTCGTGCCGCAGGATCGCGTCCGGGATCTCCCGCAGGATCTCGAGCAGCGAAGCGATGCGGGAGCTCTTCTCCGAGGCGGGGATCCCCCCCTCCTCGGGGCGAACATCGGTCAAGAGCCACTCGAGAAAGTCGGGCGCCTGTTCGATGCGCTCCGAGACGGCCTCGGGCCCCTCCCGCGCGAGCAGGTCGTCGGGATCCTCCCCCTCGGGCAGCCTCGCCACCGCGACCCGGAACCCCTGCGCGAGGCAGAGGGCGATCGCGGCGCGGGTGGCGGCGCGTCCCGCGCTGTCCCCGTCGTAGCAGAGCACCACGCGCTCGGCCAGGCGGCGCAGCTTCTCCGCCTGCTCGGGGGTCAGAGCCGTTCCCATGGAGGCGACCGTTTCGTCCCTTCCGGCGCGCAGGAGGGCGAGGTGATCGAAGTACCCCTCGACCAGCACGACCCGCTCCCGCCGGCGAATGGCCTCGCGCGCCTGCGAGAGGCCGTAGAGGGTGCGCTTCTTCTGGAAGAGGGGGGACTCGGGGGAGTTCAGGTACTTCGGCTCCTGCCCGGCGGCGAGCACGCGGCCGCCGAACCCGACGGGCCGTCCCCGGTCGTCTCGCAGCACGAAGAGGAGACGGTTGCGGAAGCGGTCGTAGGCGCCCTTGCCTTCGGCCCGGGGCTGGAGCAGGCCCGCCTCGACGAGCAGCGGCTCCGGGAAGGCCCCGGAGAGGGCGCGGCCGAGCGCGTCCCACGAGTCAGGGGCGTAGCCCAGGCCGAGCTTCTGCCACAGCTCCACGGGCACCCCGCGTTCCCTCAGGTACGCCGCGGCGGGATTCTCGGGCTTCGCGAGCTGGGCGGCGTAGAACCTCTCGGCCGCGGCGGTCGCCTCGAGGAGCTTCTCGCGCCGGTCGTCGCGCGGCCCGCGCGAGACGCGCTTGGGGATCGTCACGCCGAAGCGGGAGGCCAGGGCCTCGACCGCCTCCGGGAAATCCAGCCGGTCGATCTGGCGGACGAAGTGGATGACGTCGCCTCCCGCCCCGCAGCCGAAGCAGTGGTAGAGGCCTTTCTCCCGGTCCACGGTGAAAGAGGGGGTGCGCTCGTTGTGGAAGGGGCAGAGCCCCTTCCAGGAGCGCCCCGCCTTCTTCAAGCGCGTGTGCTCGCCGATGACTTCGACGATGTCGGCGGCGCTGCGCAGCTCGGCGAGGACGCGGTCGTTGATGTCGAGGTCGGGCATCAGAAGAAGTCGACGGTCCACAGTCGACAGTCGACAGTCGACAGTCGACAGCCAACACTATCTCTTTGTCACGAGAGCTCCACGATGGTGGCGCCGTTGCCTCCTTCGCGGGGGTCGGCCGCCCGGAGGGAAGCCACGGCGCGGTGGGCGCGCAGATGCTCGCGGAGGCCCTCGCGAAGCCTTCCGGTGCCGTGGCCGTGGACGACTCGCAGGCGTCCGTCGCCGGAGAGGATGGCTGCGTCGAGCGCGCGCTCCACTTCCTCGATGGCCTCGTCGAGTCGCCGGCCGATGACGTTGATCTCGCGCGTTGCGGCCTCCAGAGGTGGACCGGCGGCCGCCGCCGGCTGCGGCTTCGGGACGGAACGCGGGGAAGCCGCCGGCGGGAGCGCCTCGAGCTCCGCGCGGAGAAGCTGCAGCCGCTTGCCGCCGACGTCGAGCCAGGCGGAGTCCCCCTCCAAGGCGAGAACGGTCCCTTCCGTCCTGCCTCCGCGCAGGCGCGCCCTCGAGCCGACGGAGAGCTCTCCCGCGCTCTGCCGGGCGGCCGTCTCCGCCTCGGCGAGGACCGGCTCGGTGGAGACCGCTTGGAGCTCGGCCGCCTCGAGGATGCGCGCGGCCGAGGCCCGGGAGAGGCTCACCGTGTCCCGGCGCAGCCGCGACAGCTCTTCGGCCACCTCGCGGGAGAGCGCCGCGCGCGCCCGCTCGAATCCCTTCTTTCCCTCCTCGAGCAGCTTCGCACGCTGCTTTCGCAGCGCCTCCCGCTCCGCGGCGAGGCGCTCGATCTCGGCGGAGCCGCGGGACTTCTGCTCGGCCACTTCCTCTTCCAGACGGCGCAGCCGCTCGAGAGCCGCCTCCGCTTCCGTCTCGGCGCGCTCCCGGCGGCGCCACGCCTCGCCCAGGACCTCCCGGGCCCTCGCGAGGACGGCCTCCGGGATCCCCCGCTCGCGGGCCACGGAGAGGGCGTGACTGCGCCCGGAGAGCCCGGGGTGCAGGCGATAGTTGGGGGCGCCCGTTGCCTCGTCGAGCTCCATGGCCGCGCAGAGGGCATCGGCTCTGCCGGCGGCCAGCTTCTTGACGCCCGACAGATGCGTCGTAACGACCGCGCGTCCTCCGCGCGCGAGAAAGGCCTCGAGCCAGGCGACGGAGAGTGCAGTGCCTTCCTCGGGGTCCGTCGCGCCGCCGATCTCGTCGATCAGGGCGAGGCAGCCCGGCCCAGCCTCCCCAAGGATCCCGGCCAGGATCTCCATCGAGGAGGAGAAGGTCGAGCGGTCCGCGAGGATCGCCTGGGAGTCGCCGATCTCGGCGCGGATCGACCGGAAGACCGGGAGCCGCGTGCCCGCGGCCCCGGGGACGGGGAAGCCCGACTGCGCGAGTAGCGAAAAGAGCCCGGCGGTCTTGAGCACGACCGTCTTGCCTCCGGCGTTGGGCCCGGAGACCACCAGCAGCCGCTTGCCTCGGTCGAGCGTCAGGTCGAGCGGAACGACCTCGCGCTCGGCCCGCGATTCCTCGAGCACCCGCCGGCGCAGCGCGGCGAGCCTCGGATCGAGCAGGGGATGCCGGGCTGCCGCGAGCGTCCAGGAGCCGTCCTCGGAGATCTCCGGGACCCTCCCCGCGGTCATCTCGCCGAACTCGACGCGGGCCTCGAGAGCGTCGAGAGCGCCCAGGAGTGCCTCTGCCCGCTCCAGGTCCGGCGCGGCATCGAGCACGCGGCGGCCGAAGTCCGCCAGAAGCCGCTCGACCTCGCGGCGTTCCTCCGCGGCGAGAAGCGCCAGCTCGTTGTTCGGTTCGATGACCTCCATGGGCTCGACGAAGACGGTGTGCCCCGAGCCGGAACGGTCGTGCACGATTCCGGGCACGCGCGAACGGGCGGAGGCGAGCACTGGCAGGCAGTAGCGGTCGTTGCGCAGCACGAGCAGGGCGTCTCCGAGAGCCTCGCGCCGCTCTTCGAGCAGCTTGCCCATCCGCCGGGAGACCTCCTTGCGCCGGCGCCGCAGCCGCTCGCGCAACTGCGACAGGCGCGCCGAGGCGTCGTCGCGCACGGAGCCGTCGGCGGCGAAGAGCCGCCGCGCGCGCTCGAGGAGGTCCTCGAACCGCGGCAGCTCCCCGCGGCGGGCGGAGAGTCCGGGCGACCGGGCTCGCTCGAGGAACCGGCGCACCGCCTCGGCGGCGCGCGCCGTGGAGAGCATCGGTTTGAAGTCCTCGGGCGCCCCGTGGCCCCCCGCGCGCGCGAGCGCCTCGAGCGCCGGGCCGACCTCCGTCAGACCGGCCAGCGGGAGCCGGCCGTGCGCCGAGCGGAACGTCCAGGCCTCCGCGGTCTCCTCGAGGCGCCGCCGCACGGAGGCCTCGTCGAAAGCGGGGGAGGCCGCCAGCACCGCGGAGCGGCCGGGAGGCGTGCGGGCGAGGGCGGAAACCAGGCGGAGGACGACGTCGAGCTCGAGGGTCGCGGCGGCGTCGTCCCCCGCGGAGGGGTGTCGGGAGGAAACTAGGGGGTGACCCGCCGTTCCTCGGCGAGCTTGCGGAGCATCTTCTTGCGCGCCTGGATCGCCTTGCGCTTGCGCTTGGCGCTCGGCTTCTCGTAGTGCTGCCGCTTCTTCAGCTCCGAGAGGATGCCTGACTTCTCGCACTTGCGCTTGAAGCGCCGCATCGCGTTCTCGAAGGATTCGTCTTCTTTGACGTGGACGAGAGGCACGAACTGTCACCCCCTTCACCCCGGTCTTCGCGAGAGAGCCAAGAATCTTAGACGCCGGCCGGCCGGAGTGTCAATAGATCTCTTTTCTTTTGAGTCGCTTATGCCTGTTCGGGCACCGGCACAAGGTGACCTGCCGCGCCCGCCGCTTGCCGCAAGGGGAGCCCGCGAGTGTGGCGGATCTCTCAGAACCGCTTGAGGTTGACTCGGTCGCCGCAGGCCGCATAATGGAACGAAGCATGGAAAACGAAGAACTTCTCAACCGGCTGGAAGCCGAGATCGAGCGGCGTCTGGCCGAGCGGTTCGCGGCGCTCAAGGACGAGTTCGACCGCCTGAGGCTCGAGACCGACCGCCGCTGGGCCGGCTTCCTCGAGCGCTTCGACCAGGATTTCGCCGGGATCGTCCCCGGGGAGATGCTGGAGCAGAGAGGGGAGGAAGGCCCCGCGCCGGGCACTCTCCGGCTCGAGGAGGCGCGCACGCTCGACGCGGCCGCCAACCAGGTAGAGACCCTGCACCGATTCCTGGAGCTCGCCCGCCGGCGCGCGTCGCGTGTGGCGCTGCTGGTCGCCAAAGGGGGGTCGCTCAGCGTCTGGAAGGCGGTCGGGTTCTCAGAGCACGGGCTGGACGATGAGACGGTGCGCAAGGTCTCGGTCGCGATCTCCGGCCCCAATCCCTTCGCGGGAGTTCTGGAGGGTTCGCCGGAGCGTCTCACCCGGGGCAACGCGATCTCCGGCCGCCTGGAGGCCTCCGACGCGGTCGACGCGGTCGTCATCCCGATCGTGGTCAAAGAAAAGGTCTCCGGCGCGGTGTACGCGGACGTCGTGCCGGGAGAGGAAAGTCGTTTCGATCCGGACGGCATCGCCTTCCTGACCTACCTCGCGGGGCTCGTCGTGGATCGTCTGGCGGCAAGGAAGCTGCGCCCCGCGCCGCCGTTGCGGCCGATCCCGGGCCGGCCCGAACGGGCCGCCGAGGAGGACATCTCCGATCTCGGCATTCCCCGCCCGCGGGAAGTTCCGTTGTGGCCTCCCGCCGAGCCGGCTCCCTCCTTTGCCGCGCCGCCGGCCCCCGCCTTGTGGCCCGCCCGCGAGGAGCTGCCGTCCGTGCCGGAAGAGCCCGGGCCGGTCGCTGCGGCTCCCGCTCCCGCTGCACCGCCTTCGGAGGAGCCGCCTGCTCCTGTCGAGCCCGAGCCGCGCGGGTGGGAGTTCTCGCCGGCCACGACGATGCGCATGCCCGAGGTCGCGGCCGAGAGGGCGCCCGCGCCGGCCCCCGCGTGGAAGCCCGATGTGGCTCCCGTGGCGG
>JBOGJK010000744.1:0-11492 GCA_050745345.1 Thermoanaerobaculia bacterium | reverse complement strand
TCATCCTCCAGGACCTCGCGGTCGTGCCGATGATGCTGTCGATCCCGCTGCTCGCCGGGCGCGGCCGGATGGCTCTGGCGGACGTCGCGGCGGCGCTCGGCAAGACCGCCCTGACGGTCGCCGTTCTTCTCTTCGCCGCGCGCAAGCTGGTGCCGCGCCTGCTCGGTCAAGTCGTCGGGACCCGCCGCAAGGAGCTCTTCATCGTGGCCGTCCTCTTCCTCGTGATCGCGACGGCGCTCGCCACCTCCTGGGCCGGGCTGTCGCTCGCGCTCGGAGCCTTCCTCGCCGGCCTGGTGCTCTCGGAGTCGGAGTACGGCCATCAGGCGATGGCGGATGTCGCCCCTTTCCGGGACGCCTTCGGCGCGCTCTTCTTCCTTTCGATCGGCATGCTCTTCGACCCCGGCACGCTCCTCTCCCGCCCCGCCCCGGTGCTCGTCGGCCTGGCCCTGGTGCTCGCGGGCAAGAGTGCGCTGGGCGCTCTTCCGGTCCTGCTCTTCGGCTACGGCGCGCGGGTGGCCACGGTCGTGGGGGTCTCGCTCGCGCAGATCGGAGAGTTCTCCTTCGTCCTGCTGCGGCAGGGGCAGGCGGAAGGGCTGGTCGACGCCGGGTTCGAGCAGGTGTTCCTCGCCGTCGCGATCGTCTCCATGATCGCCACCCCGCTCGTTTCCGAGTGGAGCCACCGCCTGGCGCCCAGGCTCGCGCGGCGTTCCATTGCGACCCCGGCCGCGAAGTCCGCCGTCGCGCCGGTTCCCGACCTCGTGGGAGAGGAGCACGTGGTCGTGCTCGGTTTCGGCCACATGGGGGAGACTCTGGCGCGGGTGCTCTCCCGCGCCAAGGTCCCCTTCCGCGTCCTGGACCTGGATCCCCGGCGCGTCGAGAGCGGACGGCAGAAGGGGGTGCCCATCGAGTACGGCGACGCGACCAGCGACGTGGTCCTGCGCCGCGCGGGGATCGCGAAGGCGCGCTCGGCAATCGTGCTGCTTTCCGATCCCCGTGCGACGCGCGGGGCGCTGCGGCACTGCCGGACGCTCTCCCCCGGGATCTATCTGCTCGTGCGCGCCCGCTACTTGAAAGAGATCCCCGAGCTCTCGGCCTTGGGAGCCGACGAGGTCGTGGCCGAGGAGTTCGAGACCTCGCTCGAGATCGCGGGCCGGGCGCTCCGGCGCCTGGGGTTTCCGATGCCCTGGGTCGAGGCCGAGACCGACCAGATCCGCGGAGCCCGCCACGATGCCTTCCGGCGCTTCCGCGCCCCGGAGACCTCGCCCGAGCAGTTGCAGAAGGCGCTCGGCTCCACGCGAATCGATCTGGTGGCGATCGGCCCGGGCTGGCGCGCCGCAGACCGTTCGCTCCAGGAGCTCAACCTGCGGGCCGCGGGGGGCTCGAGCGCGCTGGCCGTCATCCGCGACGGCAAGCCGCGCGTTTCTCCGGCCGGCGACTTCGTTCTGCGGGAAGGAGATCAGGTGCTCCTGCTCGGGACCGAGGACGCGGTCGAGAAGAGCCTCGAGTTGCTGCGCGACTGATCAGGTCGGCGCGAAGGCCGCCTCGAGGCTCTCCCCGGCGGCGCGTGCGGTCCGGCGCAGGTCGGCGTCGCCGTGGGCGGTCGAGAGGAACCAGGCCTCGAACTGCGCGGGCGGCAGGAAGACGTCCCGCTCGAGCATGGCGTGGAAGAAGGCCGCGTAGCGGTTCGTGTCGGAGTGCCTGACCGAGGCGAAGTCCGTCATCGGCCCCGGCGCGAAGAAGAGCGTCGAGAGCGACCCGACCCGCGCCAGGCAGAGACGGTCCCGCAGGCCACGGGCCGCGATCTCTTCGCCGAGGAGCCCCTCGAGAAGCGCCCCCTTGCGCTCGAGCTCCGCGTACGGAGGTCTTCGCGAGATCTCCCGCAGCATCGCGACACCAGCCGACATGGCGAGGGGATTGCCCGACAGGGTCCCGGCCTGATAGACGGGTCCGGCCGGCGCCATCTTCTCCATCAGGTCGCGGGGACCGCCGTAGGCCCCGACGGGAAGCCCGCCCCCGAGAATCTTGCCGAGGGTCGTCAGGTCCGGCGCCACGCCGTAGAGCTCCTGCGCGCCTCCGGGCGCGACGCGGAAGCCCGAGATGACCTCGTCGAAGACGAGCAGCGCCCCATGGCGCTTCGTGATCTCGCGGGCCGCCTCGAGATAGCCCAGCTTCGGCGGTACGACCCCCATGTTCGCCGCGAGCGGCTCCAGGATGAGCGCGGCGATCTCGTCGCGGAACCGCTGGAACGCGGCTTCCAGAGCCTCAGCGTCGTTGCAGGGCACGACCGTGGTCAGCGCCGCGATCTCCTCCGGCACGCCGGGGCTGCCCGCGATGCCGAGCGTCGCGAAGCCGGAGCCGGCCGAGACGAGGAAACCGTCGGCGTGGCCGTGATAGCCCCCCTCGATCTTCACGATGCGCTTTCGACCCGTCGCCGCGCGCGCCAGGCGCACGGCCGTGAGCGTTGCCTCCGTGCCCGAGTTGACGAAGCGGACCATCTCGATGGAGGGGACCATCTTCGTGACGCGCTCGGAGAGAAGCACTTCGAGCTCGGTCGGCGCCCCGAAGGACGTTCCGTTTCGCGCCGCCCGGGCGAGCGCCCGCCGCACGAAGTCCGGAGCGTGGCCGAAGAGATGCGGCCCGTAGGACATCACGTAGTCGAGGTAGGAGCGCCCGTCGGCGTCGCGCACCCTCGCGCCCTTGCCCGACTTCACGAAGAACGGCTCCCCGCCGACCGACGAGAAGGAGCGGACCGGGGAGCTGACGCCTCCCGGCATCAGAGAGCGCGCGCGCCGGAAGAGAGCGCTCGACCGGACACCCGACTTCTCGCGTCGACCCGCGGCTCTTCGCTGTCGACCGCCGACTGTCGGCTGTCGACTCAACTCTCCCCCAGCCACCGGGCGGCATCCTTCGCGTGATACGTCAGCACGAAGTCCGCGCCGGCGCGCACGATCCCCGTCAGGATCTCGAGCACGATCCCGCGCTCGTCGATCCAGCCGCTGGCGGCGGCCGCCTTGACCATCGCGTACTCGCCCGAGACGTTGTAAGCGGCGATGGGAGCGTCGAAGCGCTCGCGCGCCTCCCGGATCACGTCGAGATACGCGAGGGCGGGCTTGACCATGACCGCGTCGGCCCCCTCCTCGAGGTCCAGGGCGATCTCGCGCATCGCCTCGCGCCGGTTGGCCGGGTCCATCTGGTAGCCGCGCCGGTCGCCGAACTTCGGCGCCGAGTCGGCGGCCTCGCGGAAGGGGCCGTAGAAGGCGGAGGCCGCCTTGGCGGAATAGGAGAGGATCGCGACACCGGTGTAGCCGTCGTCGTCGAGCGCCCCCCGAATCGCGGCGACCCGCCCGTCCATCATGTCGGAGGGCGCGACGACGTCGCCGCCCGCCCGCGCGTGCGAGAGGGCCGTTCGGGCGAGCAGCGGCAGGGTCGCGTCGTTGTCCACCTCCCCGTCGCGGACGACACCGCAGTGACCGTGGGAGGTGTACTCGTCCAGGCAGACATCGGTCATGACGGCCAGGCCGGCGATCTCCTTCTTCAGCCGGCGTACGGTCTCCTGCACGGCCCCGCCGTCGTCCCAGGCCTCGCTGCCGGTCTCGTCCTTCTTCTCGGGAATCCCGAAGAGGAGGACCGCCGGGATCCCGAGCGCCTCAAGCTCCTTCGCCTCCGCGACGGCGAGGTCGGGCGAAAGGCGAAAGACGCCCGGAAGCGAAGTGATCTCCTCGCGCAGCCCCTTCCCATGCCGGACGAACAGGGGCGCGACGAACCGGTCGGGTGTCAGCCGGGTCTCCCGCACGAGGCCGCGCAGGGCGGGCAGGCGGCGAAGCCGCCGCAGGCGGGTCGACGGAAAGCTCGTCACGGCGGGGCGAGAATCTACCCCCCGCCGGGCGCGGTGGCAAGCCGCTCGAGCAGCGCGAGCACCGAGGGGAAGAGCGGCTGGCCGCTGACCGCGACTCGGAGGACCCCGCGGGCCTCGAGCGCACGCCGCGTGGTCTGCCCCAGCGCGACCGCGGGAGTGCGGCGGAGCCGGTCGGCGGCGTCGTCGCCTAGCCCCTCGAACAGCCATTGCGCCGCCGAAGGAGAGGTCGTGCAGAACGCGGCGAAGGGGCGTTCGAGAATCTCCCGCTCGAGACCCGCATCGCGGGGCCGCAGGACCTTTCGGTAGACGACGGCCCGCTCGACGCGCGCGCCGCGCAGCTGCAGAGCCTCCGGCAGCTCCTCCGCGGCGTCGTCGCCGCAGGGCAGCAGCACCCGCCATCCGTCCAGGCGCGCGGGCAGCCGCTCGAGAAGGGCCTTCGCCGACCCCTCCGCGACGAGCCCCACCGGGATCCCGTGGGCGCGCAGCGCCTGTGCCGTCGCCGCGCCGACCGCGGCCACCCTTCCGCCGGAGATCGCCCGCGAGAAGAGCGAAGTGAGGCGAACGTCCGCGGCCACTCGCTCGACGGCCACCTGGCTCGTGAAGATCGCGAGGTGGGTCGGAGCGGCGAAGGCCCCCGCGGGAGGGTCGGCGCGCTCGATCGCATGGCTGGCCTTTTCGACGACCTCGAGAAGGTCGCTTCCCCCGTCGGAGAGAAAGGGATTGGCGCCCGAGCGGACCACGAGCGCGCGCGGGCGACTCACCGCGGGGAGCCCGCCAGCAGATCCGCCGCGCCCAGAGCGAGCAGTCTTGCCGCCAGCGATCGCCCGATCGCTTCCGGGTCACCGGCCGGCCCGCACGCCGCTTCTCGCAGGACACGCGAGCCGTCTGCCGCGAAGACGCCGCCGTCCAGCGTGAGCTGCGCCCCGGCGGCCCGCGCCCGGCCCGCCACCGGCGCGTGGCACCCCGCTTCGAGGGCCGCGAGCAGGCTGCGCTCCGCCAAAGCCTCGAGGTGGGACTCGGGATGATCGATCGCGCCGAGGAGTTCGCGGGTCCGGGCATCGTCCGACCGCGTGAAGAGCGCCAGCGCCCCCTGGCCGACCGCGGAAAGCAGGATCTCCGGGGGAAAGACGTCGCAGATCTCCTCCAGCCTTCCGAGGCGCGCGAGCCCCGCGCGAGCCAGCACGATGGCATCCCAGCGTCCCTCGCGCAGTTGCGTGAGCCGCGTACCCACGTTGCCGCGCGCCTCGGAGAGCGCGAGGTCCGGCCGCGCCGCGGCAAGCTGCGCCCGCCTTCGCGGGCTCGAGGTGCCGACCCGCGCGCCGGCAGGCAGCTCGCCGAAGCGCCGGCGCGGGTGCGACACGAGCACGTCGCTCGGGTCCTCCCGCGGCGGCACGGCCGCGAGCACGAGGCCTCCGGGCACGGCCGAAGGGACGTCCTTCAGGCTGTGCACGGCGAAGTCGATCCGCCCGTCGAGCAGAGCCCGGTCGAGCTCCCGGGTGAAATCGCCCTTCCACTCGATGGGCGAGCCCGCCGCCGCCAGCCGGTCTCCCGTCGTCTGGATCGTCACGATCTCGACCTCGGCCTTGCCCGAGAGGGCCCGGGCCACGAGGCTCGCCTGCGCCAGAGAGAGAGGACTGCCCCGAGCGCCGAGCCGCAGTCTCACCCTCTCCCTCCCGGGAGAGGCCGAGGTGAGGGCCGCTCTTTCGCCAACCCCTTCTACTCCCGGTCCAGGTCGAAGAGGTGCCGGATCGCCTCCGCCCGGTCGAGCTTCTTGCCGGGGTCCGTCTCGGACTTGAGCCGCCGCATGGGCTCGTGCAGCAGGCGCGCCGTCAGGGCGTCGGCGAACTTGCACAGCCGCTCCCGCTCCGCCACGGGGGCCCTCGCGAGCTCGGCGTCGCGAATCGCCTCGAGGCGCCGCCGCAGGTCCGTCACCGTGGGAACCACCGACAGGTTCCCGTACCAGGCGAGGAAGCGTTGCAGCTCTTCCTCCAGGATCGCCTCGGCCTGCGGGATCTCGCGGGCGCGCCGCCGGCGGTTCTCTTCCGCGACCTCCTCGAGGTCGTTGACCCCGTGCAGGAAGACGTTGTAGACGGCCGCGACCTCCGCCTCGATGTCGCGCGGCACGGCCAGGTCCAGGAAGAAGATCGGCTTGCCGCGGCGCTGCCGCATGGCGGCCTCGACCTGCGCGCGGCGCACCACGGGAGTGGGGCTGGAAGTCGCGCCGACGACGACATCGGCGCCTGCGAGCTCGGCGGCGACCGACTCCCAGGGCACGGCCCGACCGCCGATCCGCCCGGCGACCTCCGCGGCGCGCTTGGCCGTGCGGTTGGCGATCCGCAGGTCCGCGACACCGGCCTCCACCGCGTGGCGCGCGAAGAGCTGTCCCGTCTCCCCCGCTCCGAGCACCAGAATCGTCCGAGACGTCAGATCCTCGAAGACCTTCGCCGCCAGGTCGAATCCGATCGCGGGGATGGAGAGGGGATGCATGCCGATCTGCGTTTCGGCGCGGACGCGTTTGCCCGCGGCCACGGCCGACTCGAAGAGGCGGTGCAGGACCGTGCGGGTCGAGCCCGCCTCGCGGGCGAGCCGCAGGGCCTGCCGCACCTGCCCGAGCACCTCGCTCTCGCCCAGCGCCATCGAGTCGAGCCCTGCCGCCACGCGGAAGAGGTGGCGCGCGGCGTCCTCCCCCACCCGATGGAACCCCGCCCCCGCGAGCTCTGCCGGGTCCAGCCCCCGCCATTCCGAAACGAAGCGGGTCAGCGCCTCTCCGACGCCTTCCTCCTCCGCCAGGCCGTAGATCTCGCTGCGGTGGCAGGTCGAGACGATGACGCCCTCCGAGACGAGCCCCCGGCCGACGAGGTTCTTGAGCCCCTCGCGGATCTCCTCCGCCGAGAAGGCGACGCGTTCCCGGACGCTCTCGGCCGCGGTCCGGAAGTTCCAGCCGAGGACGAGCAGCCGCGCATCGTTGGGAGCGCTCATCGAAACGTGTGCGCCCGCGAGAGATAGAGGTTGACGAAGGTGTACGAAAAGATGACGACGCCGAACCCGACGATCGAAAGGAGGGCCACGCGCTGCCCCTTCCACCCCCTCCGGTCCATCCAGAGGAGGAACCCGTAGAGCAGCAGCGTGAAGAGGGCCCAGACGAGCTTCGCGTCCCCGATTCCGTCCCAGACCTGCCGCGCCCAGGCGGCGCCGAGCAGGACCGAGACGAACAGGGCCGAGAGCCCGATCGAGACGGCCGTTCGATTCAGCCGGCCGATCGCCTCCAGCGCCGGCAGTTGCGAGAAGAGGAGTCCCGTCCGGGCTCTTCGGATCTGGCGGCTCTGGACGAGGTAGAGGAGCGATAGGACGAAGGAGAGCGCGAAGGCGGCGTACCCCAGGATCGCGAGCGTGACGTGAAGGGCGAAGAGCGTGCCCTGAGTCTCCGGGCGGGGACTCGAAACCTCGAAAGGAATCAACAGGCCGGCCGCCGAGAACAGCAGGACGAACGGGATCAGAAACGGACCGATCGAGCGCTCGCGGTGCCGGAAGAGCAGGGCCAGATAGGCGACCCCGAGCATCCAGCCGAACAGCGACATCGAGCCCGCGAGCGTCCGGTACGGCACGGAGCCCAGAACACGGGCCCGAGCCTGCAGGTCCACGAACTGGAGAGCCAGCCCGGCCACGAGAAACGCCGGCGCGAGCCCCGAGGCCTTCGGGCGCAGAAGGCTCGCGATCGAAAGGGCTTCGGCGCCGGCGTAGAGCAGGACCGCGAGCCAGCCCAGCAGGTGCCAGTCCATGGCGTGATCAGCCAGTCTATCAGGCGAGCAGCCTTCCGGCGGTCCGGCCGCGGCGTAGCATTTCGGGAGACGGGAGACGAAGCCCGCCTCGTCTACCGTCTACCGTCTACCGGCCCCCGTTCGTCTTGGGCGCTTCGGGCTCCGTCTTGTTCGCCTCGATCTCGATCGAGATCTCCACCTCGTCGCCGAGCATGAGCCCGCCCTCGTCGAGGGTGCGGTTCCAGGTCAGACCGTACTCCTTCCGGCTGAGCGGGAATGCGATCGAGAATCCGGCCTTCTCCGTCTTTCCCATCTTCGCGAAGCCGTTGCTCTTGACCGGAATCTGGATCGACCTGGTCACGCCGTGCATCGTGAAGTCGCCCGTCACCAGGTACGTGTCGCTGCCCTTCGGGTCGATCTTGCTGCTCTTGAACGTGATTGTCGGGTACTTCTCGACGTCGAAGAAACTCGGCGAGCGCAGGTCCGCGTCTCTCTTGTCGTTGTCCGTGTCGATCGAGGCGGCGCGGATCGTCAGCTCGACCCGGGAGACCGCCGGGTTCTGTCGGTCGATCCGGATCGTGCCGTCATAGTCGCGGAATCGCCCGCTGACCCTCCCGACAGTGTGCCGGATCTGGAACCCGACGGTCGAATGGTTCCTGTCGAAGACAAAAGTTTCCTCCGAAACGACCGGAAAGGCGAAGCCGGCAAGCGCCAAAGCGATCGCGCCGGATCGAACCGCAAGCCCTCGTCTCATTTCCAACCTCCGTTGCTCGTCACGACGATTCCTACGCCGCGCGCGGGACCTGGGATTCTCGGTTTCGCGCCCGCTTGACCGGCCCCGGACGGCCCCGTAGACTCGAACGCCCGATGCTAACGCTAGGCCCGAGCCGACTCTTCCCGCCCGGCCGGTGACGCAGGATCCGCTCGATACGCTCCGGGGGTTCTCGCTGCCCTCCGGCGAAACCGGCCGCCTCTACTCTCTGCCGGAGCTGGAGAAGAAGGGCTTCGGGCGCGTCTCGCGGCTGCCGGTCAGCCTGCGGATCGTGCTCGAGTCGCTCCTGCGTAACCTCGACGGGGTCAAGATCAAGGAAGAGGACGTGCGTGCGACAGCGGCCTGGAAGCCCCGGGCCGAGCGGGTCGCCGAGATCCCCTTCGTCGTGGCCCGCATCGTGCTGCAGGACTTCACCGGAGTGCCGCTCCTGGTGGATCTGGCCGCGATGCGCTCGGCCGTGGCCCGCCTCGGAAAAGACCCGAAGGTCATCGAGCCGCTGGTGCCGGTCGCCCTCGTGGTGGACCACTCCGTCCAGGTGGACCGGTGGTCGACTCCCGACGCCTTGCGGCTCAACATGGAGATCGAGTTTCGTCGCAACCGCGCCCGCTACGAGTTCCTGAAGTGGGGCATGCAGGCGTTCCGGGGCTTCGAGGTCGTTCCGCCCGGCATCGGCATCGTCCACCAGGTGAACCTCGAGTACCTGGCGCAGGGCGTACTCTCGAAGGACGGCGTCTTCTACCCCGACTCGCTCGTCGGCACCGACTCGCACACCACGATGATCAACGGGCTCGGCATCGTTGGTTGGGGGGTCGGCGGCATCGAGGCGGAGGCCGGGATGCTCGGGCAGCCCGTCTACTTCCTCACCCCGGATGTCGTCGGCGTGAACCTCACGGGGCGCCTGCGGGAGGGGGTCACGGCCACCGACCTCGTCCTGGTGGTCACCGAGATGCTGCGGCGAACGAAGGTGGTCGGCAAGTTCGTCGAGTTCTTCGGCGAGGGGGCGGCCTCGCTGCCCGTTACGGACCGGGCGACGGTCGCCAACATGGCGCCCGAGTACGGCGCCACCATGGGCTTCTTCCCGATCGACGAGAAGTCCTGCGCCTACCTGCTCGCGACCGGGCGCAGCCCCGAGCACGTCGAGACCTTCCGCGGCTATTACCAAGCCCAGGGCCTCTTCGGCATGCCGCGCGCGGGAGACTGCGACTACAGCGAGCTGCTTGCGCTCGACCTCTCGACCGTTGCGCCGAGCGTCTCCGGGCCCAAACGCCCCCAGGACCGGATCGATCTGGCGGAGCTCAAGACCCGTTTCCGCGACCTCTTCTCGAAGCCTGTCGGGGAGAACGGCTACGGCAAGGATGCGGCGCTTCTGTCGCAGCGCTTCCCCGCCGCGCCGGGCAGCGCCGCGGCTCCGGGGGGCGGCAGCCAGGCGCCGCCGAGTGTGACGGCGGCCCGAGCCTCGAACACGAGCGTGTGGACCGAAAGCGAGATGGCTAACAACCGGCCGACGCCGGACCGCACCGACGGTACAACCGAGCCGCCGGCGCGCGTGGACGTCGGGCACGGCGACGTCTTGATCGCGGCGATCACCTCCTGCACCAATACGTCGAACCCCAGCGTCATGCTGGCAGCCGGCCTCCTCGCAAAGAAGGCCGTCGAGCGGGAGCTCTCGGTCTCGCCGCGCGTGAAGGCCTCGCTCGCGCCGGGCTCCCGCGTCGTCACGGACTACCTCGCCAGGACCGGCCTGCAGCCGTACCTCGACCGGCTCGGGTTCAACCTGGTCGGCTACGGCTGCACGACCTGCATCGGCAACTCCGGGCCTCTGGACGCGGGTCTCGAGCAGGCCGTCACACAGAACGACCTCGTAACGGCCGCGGTCCTCTCCGGCAACCGCAACTTCGAGGCGCGCATCCACCAGTCGATCAAGGCCAACTTCCTGATGAGCCCGCCGCTGGTCGTGGCCTTCGCGCTGGCGGGCCGCGCGGACATCGACCTCGAGACCGAGCCCCTCGGCCGCGACGGCGCCGGCAAGCCCGTTTACCTGCGCGAGATCTGGCCCTCGGCGGCGGAGGTGGAGCAGGCGCTCCTCTCCTCGGTCGACGCCGCCACCTACCGGCGGCTCTACGCCGGCCTCGCAGAGGCCAATCCCCTCTGGAGGGAGATCCCGAGCTCCACCGGAACGGTCTACGCCTGGGACCCGGCATCCACCTACATCCAGGAGCCCCCCTTCTTCGAGGACCTCCGGCTCGAGCCGCCGCCGCTGCCCGAGGTGCGTGGGGCGCGCGCTTTGGCCATCTTCGGCGACTCGGTCACGACCGACCACATCTCTCCCGCCGGCGCGATCAAGAAGAGCTCTCCCGCGGGCCTCTATCTCCAGTCGCTCGGTGTCGCCCCCGAGGACTTCAACAGCTACGGCTCGCGCCGCGGCAACGACCGCGTCATGACGCGCGGCACCTTCGCGAACGTGCGCATCAAGAACCTGTTGGTTCCGGGGACCGAAGGAGGTGTCACGCGCCACCAGCCCTCCGGAGAGCAGATGCCGATCTACGACGCGGCGATGCGCTACCAGGCGGAAGGCGTGCCGCTGCTCGTCCTGGCCGGCCAGGAATACGGAACCGGGAGCTCGCGCGACTGGGCGGCCAAGGGGACGGCCCTGCTCGGCGTGCGCGCCGTGGTCGCGCAGAGCTACGAGCGGATCCACCGGTCGAACCTCGTCGGGATGGGGGTGCTGCCGCTGCAGTTTCCAGACGGTGTCGACGCCCGGAGCCTCGGCCTCGACGGAACGGAGAGCTATGACCTTTCCCCCCTCGGCCGCGAGCCGAGGCCACGGCAGGAGATCGTCCTGACACTGCGCCGACGGGATGGCCGCGTCGAGGAGGTGCCGCTGACCGTGCGCATCGACACGCCGATCGAGGTGGAGTACCAGCGCCACGGCGGCATCCTCCCCTTCGTGCTCCGGCAGCTCGTCGGCTGAGGCCGGCCGCCGGCAGGCCGACACCGGCGGTATATTCGGAGGCGTGAACGAGTCCGCCCCTTCGGGGGCGCGCCTGCTCGACGCCGCCTTCGGCCGGCCGGTGGACCGGCCGCCCGTCTGGATGATGCGGCAGGC
>JBOGJK010000743.1:0-7411 GCA_050745345.1 Thermoanaerobaculia bacterium | reverse complement strand
GTGTACGGCAGGGGAGGACCGCCCTCGGGCACCGGGCCCGGCGTGAAGAAGTCGTAGTAGTCGTACGTCGCCGTGATGGTCGGGTCGGCGGTCCCGCGGGGCTGCGTGTACGGAGCGAAGTTGCCGTCGAAGTTGCCGTCGAGCTTCGACCAGAGGTACGAGGCCAGCAGCGACCAGTTGTTCGAGAAGCGCTTGGCCGCGTCGAGCTGCACGCCTCGGTAGATCCGGACGGGCCGCGGCGCTGCGATCTTGTCCACATAGTTGAGCGCGAAGACCTCCTGGAAGCCGGGGTAAAGCCCGCTCGCCGACTGGCCGGCGCTGCCGAGGCTCGGGTTGCCGATGCAGTAGGTGCCGTCGTCGAAGCAGAGGAAGTCTTCGACGACGCGTCCCAAGTTCCGATAGATGTAGCGGGCACCCACGGCGAAGTTCGGGACGATCTCTCTTTCCGCGCCGAAGAGGAACTCCCGGATGTACTGTCCCTTGATGTTCGGGTCCGAGGGCTCCGTGAAGCCGCCGAGGACCTTGCCGCCTCCCTGCTCGATCGCTCCCTCGTCGCCGGCGATCATCGCGGCGTCCAGATTCAGGTTCAACGCCGCCGGGTCGAAGTTGTAGATGACCGGTTGCTGCTCGTAGCTGAAGGAGCGGATGACCAGGTCCATCGGGATCTGCTCGTAGAAATATCCGAAGGAGCCGTAGACCTTCGTGCGGTGGTCCTTCGAGGGGTCCCAGATCACGCCGACCCGGGGGGCGAAGTCGTCGTTCAAGTCGATCTGCTTGATCCCGTTGGAATCGTAGATCTTCTGATTGTCCCAGCGCACGCCGACGTTCAACGTCAGGTTGTCCAGGATCGCCCAGGAGTCCTGCAGGAACGCCGTCAGATTCTGGTGCTTCGGCGTCGCATTCAACTGCGAGATCGGAACGTTGTCGGGCACCGAGGCCCCCGGGACCGACCAGTAGAAGTGCCGGTAGACGGGAAGGGCGGGATTGTCCGGGTTGTCGAAGATCCGGACCTGCTGCCCGCCCGACATCCGCTTGGTCACCAGGGCGGTCTGCCGCTCGAACTCGACGCCCCCCTTGATCTCGTGGTTTCCGAGATAGCGCGTCAGGGAGCCCCCGTAGAAGTAGCGCTTGAACTTCTTGTCCTGGGTCAGCCCGAAGCCGCCCGACTGGATGTTGTCGGCGCGGGTGTCGATGTACTGGATCTCATCGCCCGCCGCCGTGGCCGGGGCGACGGAGTTCTCCTCCTGGTGGAGCGAGAACTGCGCGGCGGCAACCCAGGAGGAGCCGAAGATGCCGTTGTAGCGCCCGGCGTAGTCCTGCCCCCCGAAGCTCTGCAGCCCCTCGAAGGTCGAGAAGGAGCCATTCAAAGTGTGGGCGCCGTCGTTGATGGCCCCCGTGTCGTCGCGCGGATCCTGGAAGAAGGAGGCGACGAAGGAGTGGCTGGGAGTGATCTTCCAGGTGACCTTGGCCGAGGCGAGGTCGCGCTCGCTCACGCTGTCCACTTCCTCCCCCGCGTTGGGGCCCGCGGTCAGCCGGTTGGTCACGGTGTTCTTCACGAAATCGTAGGCGCCGAAGAACCAGATCTTGTCCTTCCAGAAGTAGCCGCCCAGATCGGCTCCCACGTCGTACCGCGTGAACCCGAGGCTCGTCCCGTAGAGGTTCTCGTCGGGGTGCTTGTTCTCGGCCTGCAGCGATTCGTTGTCGTAGTAGCCGAAGACCTCGCCGTGGAACTCGTTGCCTCCCGACTTGGTGATGACGTTGATGATGCCGCCCGTTGAGCGGCCGTACTCCGCCTGGTACCCGCCGGTCTTGACGTCGATCTCCTGGATGAACTCGTAGTTCAACTCCTTGCCCTGCGCGCCGTACTCGACCCCGCTCGTGTTGACCCCGTCGATGATGAACCCGTTCTCGAGGCCCGAGGAGCCGTAGACGACGATCGCGTTGGCGAACGTGGGCGTGTTGGACACCTGCGTCGTGACGCCCGGAGACACCTGAACGATCGAAGTGTAGTTGCGGCCGGCCGGCAGCGTCCGGATCTTCTGCTCGTCCAGGTTCGTGCCGAGGGCGGCGGAAGTCGTGTCCACCACCGGGGCCTCGCCGGAGACGACGATCGCCTCCCGGACCGCGGCCGCGAGCCGGAAGTCGAGGGTCGCCGTCTTGCCAAGCGATACGGGCACGGTCTGTTCCACCCGGGCGAAGCCCGCAAGGGTCGCGGAAACCGTGTAGGCCCCCGGCGGAAGCACGACGATCCGATAGCCGCCCGACGCGTCGGTCACGACGGTGCGGGTCCCCTGGAGCGCGGCGCTGCGCGCCTCGACCGCCACACCCGGCAGGGCGCCGCCCTGCTCGTCGGTGACCCGACCGACGAGGTCGCCCGTGGTCTGCGCAAGGGAAAAACCGAAGGGGAGAAAGAGGAGCGCGAGCGCCACCGCGAGAAAACGCTTGTGCATGAGGCCTCCTCGACGATTTGGAGCGATCCTAGCACGGGTCCTGCGGCCCTTGCCGGCGCGCGCCGCCTCGACGCTTTGCGACCGAGTGTGGTAAAGAGCCGCGCGGGCCCCGATGCAACTCCTGAGAGAAAGCTCTCCTCCGTCGGTGAGAATCGAGCGGGTCGAGCGCCTCCACATCGGCTGCGGGAAGAGCCCCATCCCCGGCTGGGTCAACGTGGACCAGTTCCCGCTTCCCGGAGTGGATCGGGTGCTGGACGTCGGCGAGGGGCTCCCCTTCCGGGACGTCTCGCTGCTCTACGCCGAGCACTTCCTCGAGCACCTCTCGCTGCAGGAGGGGCTCGCCTTCCTGCGCGGATGCCGACGCGTGCTCGCCGGCGACGGGGTGCTCCGGCTGTCGACCCCGAACCTGGATTGGGTGATGAAGACCCACTACCGGCTGGGCTCCTGGGGCGCGGACGAGGAGGCCCTGGAGGACTGCCTGAAGATGAACCGGGCCTTCCACGGCTGGGGACACCAGTTTCTCTACAATCGCCAGACGCTGTCGGTCGCGCTCCGGGCCGCCGGCTTCGAGAAGATCACGTTCCATCGCTATGGTGAGAGCGACCGAGCGGAGCTCGCCGGCCTCGAGCGCCACGAGACGTGCGAGGACGAGCCCGACCTGCCTCACGTGATCATCGCGCAGGCGGCCGGCGTCTCGCTCGAAGCCGGCAACCCCGAGCCCTTCCAGATCTACCACCGGGACCTCACGCTGCGGTGACTCGGTCTCTGGCGACCGGTCTCGCTCTCTTCCTGCTGTACGGTCTCTGCGTTCTCGCCGCCGCGCTCGCGGCGCGCTTTCTGCGGCGGCAGATTCCGTTTCGCTGGCTCGCCCTGCTCGCCCTGCCTCCCCTGCTCTTTCTCTGGCACGGATTCCTGCGGGGGGAGACGCTCCTGCCGGCCGACCACGCGTTTCTCACGCTGCCCTCCCCCGCGGCGCAACCGACCAGCGTCTGGCAGAACGACGTCGCCCGGCAGTTTGCGCCGTGGGCTCGCGCCGTGAGGCTCGCCTGGAGAGAGGGGGTGCTTCCACATCGCAACCGCTGGAACGGATGCGGCATGGCGCTGGACGCCAACGGCGTGTCCTCGGCCTACTCTCCCCTGACGCTTCTGGGAATGCTGCTTCCGATTCCCGCGGCGTTCACCTTCTGGGCCGCGGCGCGCCTCTTTCTCTGCCTTGCGGGAGCGTGGCTGTGGCTCACCGATCTTTCGGTCTCGCGCCACACCGCTCTCTACGGCGCCGTCTGCTTCTCCTTTTCCCTCGCCATGACCGCCTGGCTCTCCTTTCCCCACACGGCGGCGCTGTGTCTGTGGCCCTGGGTGCTCTGGGCGATCGAGCGGCTGCGGGACCCGGCCGCCGCGAACCGGGCGTTCGCCCTGCTGGCACTCCTGTTCACTCTCTGGCCGCTCGCGGGCCACCTCGAGACGGTGGTGTCGGCCTCCGCCTTCACCGGGCTCTGGCTCCTCGCGCGGTGGGCGGCGGGAGATCGGGAGGGCGCTCGCGGCGTCGCCTTCCGCATCGGGGCGGCGGCCCTCCTCGCGCTCGGCCTCGCGGCCTTCTCGCTCGTACCGCAGGCGCTGGCGATCGTGGACTCCAACCGGCGGGTGCTCGTCGAGAGGCCGTTCTGGTCGCCGATCCTCTCGCTCGAGCCGCACGGCCCGGCCTGGCTCTGGGGAGCGGCGTCGCTTCTGCTCCCGCGTCTCTTCGGCGACAGGATCAGCGCCCCGATGGTTCCCGGAGCTGCCGGCTCCTTTCCCGAGATGGCGCTCGGCTACTTCGGGATCGCGGGGATCGCTCTGGCAGCCCTGGTCGCGCGGCCCGGCTCCCCCCGGCGCGCGCCCGAGCGGGCTCTGCTCGCCCCCTTCGCCTGCGGCCTCGGCGCGGCGATCGGCCTCTGGCCCTTCGCCGAGATCGCATCGTGGCTGCCGGGGCTGGGACACATGTTTCCGCTGCGCTATCTGACCTGGGTCGCCCTGGCGGGGTCGGCCCTGGCGGCCTTCGAGCTCGACCGACTCGCCGCGGACCTGGAGCGCCGGCGCGGGGCGGCTTTCTGGCCGATCGCCGCCTTCGCCGCGGCGTTTCTCGTCGCCGCGCTCACGCTGGCGCGGTTCCGGCCCCTCTACGAGGCCTCCGGAGCGGTCCCCGGCCAGCGCAACGCCTACCTGCTCGCCGCGGCAGCGCTGCTGGCTGCGGCGGCGGTCGTGGCGGGGACGGCGCGGCGCGCGGCACGCTTCGCCGCGGTCGGGATCCCGCTGCTGACGGCCGTCGCGGGGGCGGAGCTGTATCGCCAGGGCGTCCGGCTGAACCGTTGGAGCGATCCGTCGCTGCTCTATCCCGCCACACCGCTTACCGAGTTTCTTCGCTCGCGGCCCGGCCCCTTCCGCATCGCGGGCGAGGGGACGGCCATCTTCCCGAACGTGGGCGTCTTCGCGGGCCTCGCGGACGTGCGCACGCACGATCCCGTCGAGCGGCGCGACTACGTGGAGTTCCTGGACGCCGTCTGCGGCTACGATCCGGCCCCGTACTTCAAGCAGCTCGGGGATGTCCGCGCCGAGGCGCTCGACACGTTGAACGTCCGGTATCTCGTCGCTCCGTCCGGCCGGCAGGCCCCGTCGGAGAAGTGGAAGCCGCGCTACTCGGGGCCGGACGGGACGGTTTTCGAGAACACACGCTTCCTGCCGCCGGCCTGGGCGCCCGAGAGCGTGCGGGTGGTCCGCCGGGCCCGTTCCGGCTGCCTCCTCGAGCCGGCCCATCGCGCCTACGGCCTGCCGTATCGGGAGCTCTTCGCCGGGCTCGACTGGGGCCGCGAGGCCGTGGCGCTGGAGGACGGACGCGGCGGCTTCCGGCCGGTCGCGGGGCGCGCCACGCTCTCGGATTGGGCCGAGAGGGGCAACCGGGTGACGTTCCGCGTGCGGACGGAGGCGGGAGAGGGGCCGACGCTTATCGTCACGAGTCTCGTCCAGGACGGCGGCTGGCGCGCGCGGGACGAGACGGGAGCCGCGGTCCCCTCCGGCCGCGCCAACGGGCCGTTCCTCGCGCTCTCGGTTCCCCCGGGCGACCGGCGTATCCGTCTCGACTACGCGACTCCCGGCTTTCGCCTGGGGGCCGGCATCTCGATCGCCTCTCTAGGAATGGCCGCGGTGGCAGCGCTGGCTCTCGCGCGACGGCGCGGGCGCGAGCCTCGGTAGTCAGAGGCCCCGCGGCTCCCCGGGGAACTCCGCACGCCACCTTCCCCGCAGCCGGGAGAGCCGCTCCGAGGGCGTCACACGCGCCGGCTCCGGCCGCAGGCGCCCGTAGGCCACGAGGTAGAAGGTCGAGGACGGGTCGCGGAGGATCTGCTCCTGCTCGACCTCCAGGACGCGGGAAACCCAAGCGAGGCCGTCGGGCGATTCGGTCCACTCACGAGACACGTTGGGGAAGAGGAGGGCCGCGATCTGCCCGCCGTAAGGTCTCCACTCGATCATCTCGAAGTGCTGGCGCAGGAAGGACACGATCTCCCCGGAGCGGATCGCCTCGGAGGGGTCGTTCTGTTCGATCGGAAGCGCGATGCGCGGCGTAAGAAGGGCGGGCTCGGGGACCGTGTCGAGCAGCTCCTGAGCGGTCCGCAGGCGCTCCCGTGTCCACTCCCCCCGGGACGGACCGACGTACTCGTCCACGTAGACGGCGCCCCCGGGCCGCAGCGCGCGCCGCAGCGCCCGGAAGAGCCGCCCGAGCCGCCGGACGTGGTGGAGCGAGGCGTGGAAGAAGACGACGTCGTAGCGGCCGTCCAGAAGACGCGGCCGATCGAAGTCGCCGATCCCGTACTCGATGCCGGAGATTGCTTCCTTCTCGGCCTCGCGACGGGCATCCTCGAGCGACTTCGGCGAGATGTCGAAGGCGTCTATGGCGCAAACGATGCCGGTGCGGATTGCGCCGCGCTCGAAGGCGCCGAGCCCGCACCCCCACGAGACCCCGCGCTCGAATGGGCGTCGGACGTGGCGTCGCCGGAACCAGTCGAGGGGCCACTCGTGGATGTCGCCCGAGACCCGCCGGTTGATCGCCTGGCGGCAGAGGGGATGCGCCATCCAGTAGGCGGGATCCTTCGATTTCTCGCGGTTCTCGTCCCAGTACCGCGCCGTGTGAAGGGAGGATCGCGAGGTCATCGGCGCCCGTTCACGGCGCTACCGCCCGTCGAGACCTTCTTCGCGCAGGATCTGCTCGGCCGCCGCCTGCGAGATCCCGTGGGTCAGCTTGATGCCGCAGTAGTCCGTCAGATAGCGCTCGACGGGCACCCACTCGCCTTCCACCCGGACCTGCTTGGTCCACATGCAGATGGTCAGCAGCCGCCCCATGTCGCGGATGCGCCGCTTGGCCACCGTCATCTCGAGACCCAGCAGGGCCGTGATCCAGACCACGAGCACAGTGATGATTCGATCGGACACGACGATCCAGGAGGGAACCCCCACGTCTTTGGAGTACGCGTATCCCACGACGACCAGAATCGAAAAGAGAACGGCCAGGCTCAGGGTGAGCTTCCGGTTGTCGGCCAGCAGGCTGACCAGTATCGGCAGGGTGTACAGGGCGCCCACCGTGAGGCCCCGGGGCGCGCGCAGGTCGGTGTAGAAGATGACCGCTCCGATGGCCAGGCTCGAGACCAGCGAGACCCCGAAGAGGAGGCTGAAGACTTTCTTCATGGAACACCTCCGTGCGGGCGAAAGGCTCCGCCCGAGAGGATAGCAGCATGGCCGGAGGGTGGCCGGATCGTCGAGGCGCGCCGCCGCAGGCCCGGCCGAAAAAAGAAAAGCTCAGGAACAAGTCCTGAGCTCCAAAATAATTCCCCGGCGACGTCCTACTCTCCCACGCGGTCTACCGCGAAGTACCATCGGGGCTGAAGGGCTTAACTGCCGTGTTCGGAATGGGAACGGGTGTGGCCCCTTCGCTAAGG
>JBOGJK010000742.1:0-1558 GCA_050745345.1 Thermoanaerobaculia bacterium | reverse complement strand
ACGCTGAGCTAAATCAGCTCGTCAACCAGCGTTTTCTTCTCGCCACGCTCGGTGTCACGGTTTACGGCGTCGTGACGGCATGGCTCTTGCCAAAAACCGGCACCTTCGATGCCGGCAACACGGTCATCGTTTTGGCGGGCACAAGTCTCCTTCTTGTGTTGTTGCTCACGCTGTATCTTCTGGGTTTCTTTCTCAAGGGCGTCATACGAGTACTTTCCACCTATCTCATCGCCACAGAGACGTCGGCCTGGGAGAAGGACTTCCGTCGGTTTCGCAAAGATGGCTGGTTCGGATATACGCGGGCCTACGCCTTCTTGTTCTTGGTGCTCGGTCTCCTCGGCGTGGGTTTTCCCATTCTCCTTTGGGTTACCGCGGGCCTAACGCCAACCGACCCTTTTCAGAGAACTCTCCTTCTCGTCATGTGTGTGATCGCAGCGGTCTACTTCATCCTTGTGATAGGCATAGGCTTCGGGGACTGGTGGGACCCAGAAAAGAAGGCCGAGCGACGCTGGCAATCCCTTCAGAGCTAATTAATTTAGACGCCCTTCGTTTTAGTGGACTCGCGTCTGCTCGCTGGTGAACGCGATATCGTTAGACAGAGGAAGTGCGGCCGCGTGGCGAATGCGTGCTTGGCGTGACTTGTGTAAGGGAGCAAAAAATGGACGCTAAGAGCCTCATAGAATTCCGGAAGCAGGCCGAGCAGGCCGTCGCCGACATGTCTGACGGAGACCTTAAGTTGAAAGCCTTCGAGGTCATCTTGGCACACCTCATCGGCGGCAGACCCGTGGCTACCAAGTCACCGAGTAAGGGTCGGGAAGTGCCGGTGGCCGGCAAGAGACCGAGGCGAGAGAGCGAGTCAGCCCGCTCGATCACCAGTCGCATCCTGGTCCTCCGCGACGAGGGCTTCTTCAACAGTCAAAAAGCTATTGGCGAGGTACGGGAGGAGCTGCGAGCTCACGGGTGGCACTATCCCCTCACGACGCTGAGCGGAAGACTACAGGCACTTGTGCAGCAGCGCGAGTTGCGCCGGGAGCGGGTCAGGCAGGGGAATAAGAAGATTTGGAAGTATTCGAACCCGTGAAGCGCCGGCCGCATGCGCAACGCCTCGGCAGACAATTTCGTGATCGCCTTGAGGGCGATCGATCGGCTCCTTCGGCAGGTCGTGCGCCAACGGTACAACCTGGCTACGAATCGAACCTACGGCACAAGGGCACGCGCAGCGCTCGCCAATCTCCGGAAATGCTTCCTGATGCTGAGGCGGGACTTCCCCGAGGACCGCTTCCCACGCGTAGCGTTTCAGCTAGCTACGATCGAGCCTCTCGTATCCCGGCTCGTCGAGCTGTTCCCCTCCGAGCCTCGCGAGATGCTGAAGCTCGCCGACGAGATAGGGTTCAAGGTCGATGCAGACCTGGCGGCAGAGCTCGATGCTCCGGAATCCACCCCATCGCTGTCTCCCCCGGCTCCTTTCTTGCCAGCAGACCTGATAGCCGACAGCCTCGGCGTGCTCCAGAAGGTCCTCTGGGAGGCCAACCGGTGCTACGACGCGGCATGCTACAAC
>JBOGJK010000741.1:0-6753 GCA_050745345.1 Thermoanaerobaculia bacterium | reverse complement strand
GCTCCGGCCAGACGGCCATCGGCTTCGGCTCTCCCCTGAGGCGCGCGAGCCACAGCCACTCCGCTCCCAGGATGTGGGCCATCCGTCCAACCAGGATCGGCGGCGCCGATGAGACCGCCGCGAGCGACCGCAGCGTTTCGCGGTTGGCCCAGTCGTCGTACTCGAAGAGGCGGCGAAGGTGATCAAGCATCTCGGTTCGACCTCAGGGTCGAGGCTCTCACGGCCCACCGGAGCCCGCCAAGTGCCAGGCACGGCAGCCAGATCCAGAGCGCCTCCGTCGTCAGGATCGCGAGCCCCCGGCGGCTCAAAAATCCGCCGAGGCCGATCGGCGAGACTTCGATCGGTCGCCACGGCAGGAAGTAGCGGGTGTCGTCGAAGGGAGCGAAGAACGCCACCCCGAGGCCGCCGTCGGTCATCGCATCGAAGGCCCCGTGCGAAGCGCCGCTGAGAAAGAGGAAGCCGAAGGCCGCGGCGCGCGACGGCGCACGCCAGAACGCAAGCGCCGCGAGGACGGCCGCCAGCGCCGCCGCGAACGCGATCGAGTGCGTCAGGCCACGGTGGCCGAGCGGCGCGCCGTACGGAATGCCCAGCCAGAAGCCGAGGGCGTCGATGTCCGGCAGGACCGAGCAGAGCGCCCCGAGAAGCAGGGCGCGGCGGCCCCGACCGGCGGCGCCAAACGCCGGCGAGAGGGCCAGGAGCACCGCCGGATGGGAGATCGCGGAAGCCACGGCCTCAGCAACGCTTCTTCGCGAAGTCGTCCACGCCCCGAAGCGCGGCCTTCGCGGCCGGCTTCATGCTCCGGAGAGCCTCCGCTGGTCGAAGGCATCTGTCGGCCGGAACTCCTCCCGCGACACCGCCCAGTAGACCACCTCGCGGCCGCCGATCTCGAGCCGCTTCGAAAAGCTCATCCCGAGCTTCTCCATCACGCGAAACGACGCGGCGTTGGGCGCATCCGCGCCGGCGAAGATCCGGTCGAGCGCGAGATTCTCGAACCCATGCCGCAGCACCGCCCGAGCCGCCTCGGTGGCGAGGCCGCGCCCCCAGAGCCCGGGCTCGATGCCGTACAGGATCTCGACCTCCCGATCCTCTCCGAAGCGGCGCAGCCCGCAGAAGCCGACCAGCCGCGGATCCGGACGGAGCGCCGCGACGAACAGGCCAAGCCCCTCCTTCTCGAAGGACGCGAGGCTGTCCTCGACCACCGCGGCCGCGCGCTCGCGCGCGATGGCGAGGTCGTCCCAGAGGAACCGGCGCACCTCCGGGTGCGTCCAGAGCCGGTAGAGGCCGTCGACGTCCTCCGTCGCGGCCGGCCGCAGCGCGAGCCGCTCGGTCTCGATCGCCGCTCGAAGCACGCGCGCAGCCTACCGCGGCGGCGCGGCCGTCCGTCAGCCCCGCGCCCGGGCTTCCTCCTCCCGGATCCGCCCCTGCACGCGGTTCCACTTCCATATCCCGAGAGGCAGGAGGATCGCGTACGGGATCCAGAGCAGGAAGCGATAGGGGCTTGGCAGCAGGAGCAGCGCCGCGAGAAAGACGGTCACGGCGACCCACGCGATCCCCGAAGCCCTCACGACGAAGGCCCGCTCCCTCGGCCCGCGCGTGTTCCGGATGCTGAAGTAGGTCCCGATGGCGCCCCCGAGCAGCCCGAGCGCCGATCCCGCGATGGCTCCCAGCGTTCCCGGATGCATGCCTCCTCCTTCCGGGGCTCCCGAGCGCCCCATGCTTCAATTCCAGCTCTTCAGCAACGGCCAGATCTCCCGCAGGTCGCCCTTCGGGCCGCGGCAGAGGTAGATCGGCCGGTTCTCGTACGGCATGGCGTAGGGGTGGTCCAGCCGCGCCACCTCCTCGACCGAGGCACACTTGGACTCGAGGGCCGCGCGGTCTCCTTCGCCGAGCACGATCAGCACCTCCGGACGCGTCTCGCCGGGTCCCCAGAGCCAGTAGCTCTGGTGGACGCCGATCGCCCGGGGCAGCCCGAGCCCGGGGCCGAAGAAGTCGATGGCCCCCGACTCCCCGTAGTTGTTTCCCACGATCGCCGTGTGGCGCCGCGCCTCCTCCGGCAGCGCGCGATAGACGCGCGCGACGGCCTGCGCCATCTCCTCCCAGCCGTGCATGTCGGCGTAGATCTGCGGCAGCCGGCCCATCTCGTGCGTCTCGATGCGGGGCTGCTCGATCCCGAGCCTCGCCGCGTATCGGATGTAGGCGTCCTGCGAGAGCACGGGCAGCGTCAGCGGCGCGAAAACGACTCCGGCTGCCGCCACCAGCGCGGCGTACGCCGGCCCGAGCCACGCGAGGCGGCGTCGGACAGAAAGAACTCGCTCGAGCGCCACGCCGCCCGCCGCAAAGAGCAGTGGAAAGAAGGCCGCCGCGTAATAGACGCGCCCGCCCGTCAGAAAGAGCGTCAGCTCGAGGACGACGAAGGCCCACCCCAGGAAGCGATACGGGCGAGCTTCCCTGGCCGCGAGAAGCCACGCGAGCCCGGCGATCCAGAGCGGGGCAGACAACGGAAGCAGGAAGAGGACCTGCTGCCCCAGAAAGGCGAGTGGATCGAGCGACACGTTTCGGCCGCTCGCGCGGATGTTGCCGAGCAGCTCCAGCATCGGGAAGCCGTGCCGCGCCATCCAGACGAGGTTCGGCAGGAAGATCGCGAAGGCGACCCCGCCCCCGATCCAGAAGCCCCGCAGCCGGAGCGCCGCGCGCGCCGGTGTCACGAGCAGGCCGGCCAACATCGCGAAGCCGAAGACGAACGTGGTCTGCTTGTTGAGGAGCCCGAGCCCCAGGAGCGCGCCAAACCAGATCCAGAGCCGGTCGTCGCCGGTCCGGGTCCACCGGATCGCCGCGAGCGCCCCGCCCATCCAGAAGAGCGGCTCGAAGGCGTTCATCGTCAGGAGGTGGTCGATCCCGAGATAGATCGGCGCGGCCAGCACGGCGAGAGCCGCGATGGCCTGTGAAAAGCGCCCGCCCCCGAGGGCCCGCGCGAGCAGGCCCGCGAGCACGACCTTGGCCGCGCCGGCCAGAGCCGGAAGAAAGCGCAGGCCATAGAGCGACTCGCCGAACAGACGGCGCGCGACCCACGCGATCCCGGCGATCAGGGGCGGCTGATCGACGTACCCCCAGTCGAGGTGCTCCGCGCAGGCGAGGTAGTAGAGCTCGTCGCGGAAGATGCCGTAGCGCGCCGCGTTGGCAAGATGGGCGACGAGCTTGACGGCGGCAAGCGCCAGCAAGACGGCCGTCGCGCCGCGCTGCGGCGCGGCCTCCTTGCCGGCGCTCATCGGCGGCGGGGCGGGCGGCTACGACGTCTCGAGGACGATCCCGCCGAACCGGCCCGCCACCCAGTTGTAGAGCCACGCCACGATCCACCCGCCGATCCAGCCGATCAATCCGTAGAGAATCGGGAAGATGACGATCGCCCCGACGCCGAAGAGCGGTCCGAAGCCACCCCAACCCGGCATCGCGCTTCCGGACCCCGCGATGGCCGCGAGCGCGAAGATCGCTCCGCCGATCAACCCGAAGATCGCATACATGACCCCGAGGACCCTGGAAAGCGATTTTCCATCGATTCTCTTGATCGTCATGTTCCCTCCTTTCCCCCGGTTTCGGGGGCCACACGCTAAATTGCCGTCACGATACACCCGCGCCGGGCACTGCCGTCGCGCCTCAGCCGCGGCCGGCAAACGCCTCCACGCGCAGGAATCGGGCCATGGCTTCGAGCACGCGCCGCGGCCGTTCGCGGTGCGGGCTGTGCCCGCAGCCGGGCAGGACGAGCAGCTCGACGTAGCCGCCGCAGCCGGCCGCGACCGCCTCGACCTGCCGGAGCGTCCCGTACT
Organism: Thermoanaerobaculia bacterium; assembly: GCA_050745345.1. GTDB lineage: Bacteria > Acidobacteriota > Thermoanaerobaculia > UBA5066 > Gp7-AA6 > DATBFU01. Next base: position 2,932 of record JBOGJK010000741.1, on the reverse strand, counting down.
CGTCCTCCTCCCCCTGAATCGCGAGGACCGGGGCGACGATCGCCGGCAGAAAGCTCTCGATGTTCCAGCCGCGGAACGACGGATCGAGCCAGACACCGCTCCAACCGCGGAAAGTCGCCTGGACATCGGCCGCGTGATGCCGGGCGAGAGACCGCTTCAGGTCTCCGCGGGAGAAGGACTCGGACGCGGCGGCGATGCTCCGCAGGCAGACCTCCTCCACGAAGACGTGCGGCGCCTCGAGCAGCAGGCCGCGCACACGCCGCGCGCCCGGGGCAGCGCTGCCGGCGTAGATCAATGCGATCGAGGCGCCGTCGCTCTCTCCCACGAGGACCGCCTCCTCCACACCGAGTCTTTCGAGCACGCGCGGCAGGGTCTCCAGCGCCTCCTCGTGCATGAAGCGGACGGAGCGCGGCAAGGGCGCGTGGTCGGAGGCGCCGTAGCCGCGCCGGCTGTAGACGAGAGCCCCGCACCCGGAGGCCTTCGCCAGACGCTGCGGGAAATCGCGCCAGGCCGAGAGGGAGCCGAGCCCCTCGTGCAGGAAGAGGAGTGTCGGCGCCTGCCCCGGCGGCGGGCCGTGCCACGCGTACTCCAGCCGGTGGTCTCCCATGTCGAGATGGCGCGGCACGGCTGGCACCGGCGGTCCTTCGGACTCGAGGCGGCTGCGCGCCGCTACGGCCGCGGCGCCGCGGCGAGCTTCAGCTCCTCGACGGCGATCTCCCGCATCCGGTACTTCTGGACCTTCCCCGTCACGGTCATCGGGAAAGATTCGACGAGCTTCCAGTAGCGCGGGATCTTGAATGTCGCGATTCGGCCGCGGCAGGCCGCCGCGAGCATCTCCTCCGAGAGTGCCGCCCCCTCCCGCGGGCGGATCCAGGCCATCACTTCTTCGCCATACTTCTCGCTCGGCACGCCGATGACCTGGGCGTCGCTGACTCCGGGGATCGTGTAGAGGAACTCCTCGATCTCGCGCGGGTAGATGTTCTCTCCTCCCCGGATGATCATGTCCTTCAGCCTCCCGACGATCCGGACGTACCCCTCCTCGTCCATCGTGGCGAGGTCCCCCGTGTGCATCCAACCCGCCTCGTCGATCGCCTTGCGGGTCGCCTCCTCGTCGTTCCAGTAGCCGAGCATCACGCAGTAGCCGCGCGGGCACTGCTCGCCGGGCGTGCCCCGCGGCACCACGGCGCACGTGGCCGGATCCACGATCTTGATCTCCGCGTGGTCGTGCGCGCGGCCGACCGTCTCGACGCGCTTCTCGAGCGGATCGTCGACCGAGGTCATCGTCGAGAGCGGCGAGGTCTCCGTCATCCCGCAGGCGATCGCGATCTCGTGCAGGTGCATCCGCGTCTGGGCCTTCTTCATGACCTCGACCGGGCACGGCGCCCCCGCCATGATGCCCGTCCGTAGGCTCGTCAGATCGAACTCCTCGAAGCGCGGGTGGTCGAGCTCTCCGATGAACATCGTCGGAACGCCGTAGAGCGAGGTGCAGCGCTCCGCCGCGACCGTCTCGAGGACGGCCAGCGGATCGAAGGCCTCGCCCGGGACGACCATGCAGGCCCCGTGCGTCGTGCAGCCGAGGTTGCCCAGCACCATCCCGAAGCAGTGGTAGAAGGGGACCGGGATGCACACGCGGTCCGCCTCCGTGTAGCGCAGCGTCTCCGTGGCGAGGAAGGCGTTGTTCAGGATGTTGTGGTGCGAGAGGGTGGCCCCCTTGGGGCGCCCCGTCGTCCCCGACGTGTACTGGATGTTGATCGGATCGTCGAACTGCAGGGAGGCCTCCCGCTCCTCGAGCTCCGCCTCGCTCACCCCTTCGCCGTCAGCGAGCAGCGCTTCCCAGCCCTCTTCGAGGACCAGCGCCTCGCGCAGCTCCGGGCAGCGCCCGCGCACCTCTCCGAGCATCGAGACGTAGTCGGACTGCCGGAACCCGCGGGCAAGAACGAGGAGGCTGACACCCGACTGCGTCAGCGCGTACTCGAGCTCGCTCGTCTTGTATGCGGGATTGATGTTGACGAGGATTGCCCCGAGCCTGGCGGTGGCGTACTGCGTGACGACCCACTCGAAGCGGTTGGGCGCCCAGATCCCCACGCGATCGCCCTTTGCGACCCCGCGGGCGAGCAGCCCCCGGGCCGCCCGTTGCACCTGCTCCCACAGCTCCCGATAGGTCGCGCGGTAACGCTGGTGCCGGACAACCAGCGCCTCGCGCTCGCCGAAGCGCCCGACGGTCCGCCTCAGGTTTTCGCCGATCGTCTCGCCGAGCAGCGGGATGGAGCTGGCGCCGTGAGAATAGGAGAGAGAACCCATCTTCCCGATCCCCCTCACTCCGCGAAGTTCGATACGTTGCCCACGGAGACCCAGCGCCCGTCCCGCTTCTCGTACAGCTCGATCCAGGCGCTCGTGAACTCCAGAGGCTTTTCCTTGCCGGAGGCGTCGGTCTGGACGCCGGCCGCGTGAATCTGCGCGATGAGCCACCCGACGCTGCCGTCCTTCGAGATCTTCACGATCGGGGTGACGACGTCCTCGTACTCGCGAAACCGCGTGCTCGACAGAAACAGGCCGATCCACTTCCCGCGCTCGGCCTTGCTCGGGTGGCTGATCTCCCCGCGATTCACGACCACATAGCGATCCGACTCGATCGCGAGCCACGCAGCCGGGTTTTGCTCCCGGTGGGCGCGCAGGATCGTCTCGTGCAGCGACCGCAGCTCCTGCTCGTCGGAGCGCGCGGCGCCTCCCGCGGAACCGACGGCGAGCAAGGCCAGGACCAGCCGGGAAACCAGAGCACGGGCGTTCATGGGGCCTCCAGTGGAGTCGGCCGTCTTCCGGGGCTCACGGCTGGCCTCCCGGGGCAGGCGCGGCCGTGACGAGCTTCAATCCAACGATCCCCGCTACGATCAGCCCGATGCAAGCAAGCCGCGCCGCGGTCGCGGGCTCTTGA
>JBOGJK010000740.1:0-1522 GCA_050745345.1 Thermoanaerobaculia bacterium | reverse complement strand
GCCATGACCCTCCCTTTCGCCTCTCAAGAATAGGCGAAAGCGGCCGGATTGGGAAATCCGGGCGACCCGCCCGGGTCGCACACCCGAAGAAATGCCTGGCCAAATCCGGGAAGCGATGTGGCAGAATGCGGCGCGAACTGGCGAGAAGGTGGGGTGGCCGGCGCGGCCGTCGCCCCGTCCGCAATTAAACGGAGGAGGTCCGATGTCGCGTCGTCCGGTACCCCGTATATTCTGCGCCCACGCTGGCCCGGCTCGTTCCCGCCTGGCTCTCTCCGCCGCCCGCCTGTGGCTGGCGGCGTCGATCACCGCCCTGACACTTCTGGCCGCGCGGGCCGCCGGGCAGCCCGTACCGGCGCCCGGCCAGAACGTCAACATGGTGTCGGGCACACAGTGGCCCGGCGGCGACCCGTTTCTGCAGCGGCAGAACGAGCCGTCGATGGGGGTCTCCTCGCGCAACCCCCTGCACCTGCTGGCCGGCGCCAACGACTACCGGACGGTGGATCTGCCGGTCTCGGACCTTCTTCCGGGGTCACTCGCGGGCGACGCCTGGCTCGGCGTCTTCAAGTCCTTCGACGGAGGGCAGAGCTGGCAGTCGACACTCTTGCCCGGATACCCGCAGGACCAGTCGGCGGAGGGTCTGGCCTCCCCGCTCAAGGCTTACAACGCGGCGGCCGATCCGACCGTGCGCCCGGGTGTGGGCGGCCTCTTTCAGTTCAGCGGGATCGCCTTCAACCGGGGCACGAACCAGGGAGCGGTCTTCGTCTCGCAGTGGCTCGACGTCAACAACAAGGAAAACGGAGACGCGACACTGGGGCTCGACCCGATCAAGTACGTCCGGACCGTCGTGGTCGACACCGGCACCTCCGGACAGTTCCTGGACAAGCCCTGGCTCGCCGTGGATATCCCGCGCGGAGGCGCCGGGACCTGCTCTTTTTCCTTCTCGCCGGCGGTCTCCATTCCGGCGGGCAACGTCTATCTCGTCTGGAGCCGGTTCACCGGGTCGAGCAGCACCAAGATCATGTTCTCCCGCTCGCTCGACTGCGGGAAGACCTGGTCGAACCCGATCAAGCTCTCCGAGTCCAACTCGATCAACCAGGGAACCAACGTCGCGATCGAGCCGACCACGGGAGCGATTTTCGTGGCCTGGCGGCGCTTTGCGACGTCCAGCCAGCCCGACGCCATCATCGTGGCGACATCGACGGACTTCGGAAAGACCTTCCCATCGAAGAACACGGTGCAGGTCGCCACGATCGCGCCGTTCGACCAGTCGACCTCGACGACACAGTTCCGGACCAACGCGCTGCCGTCCATAGCGGCCTCAGTCGATTCCGCCAACGTCAGCCGAGTGCACGTCGCATGGGCTCAGAGAGACGCGGTAACTCATGACTCCCGGATCGTGGTGGCGACTTCCGCCGACGCCGGGGCAAACTGGGGACCTCCTGCCGCGGTCGACGCCGCCCCGCTCACCGACGACCTGGGCAACCCGTTCTCCCGCGGCCACCAGTTCATGCCGCAGCTGACC
>JBOGJK010000739.1:0-6741 GCA_050745345.1 Thermoanaerobaculia bacterium | reverse complement strand
GACCTCGAATCCAACCCGCGACTCTCGAATCTGTCCTATCAGCGTCTGGGCCCAAACGGCCGCGTCGGCCTCGGGTTCGACGTCACGACGCGACACACGATGGAAGGCTTCCCCGCCGACCCCGAAGTCGCAAGGCTGCTCGCCTATCTGGTGTCGCGAAACGCCGAGAACGCGGGGGAGAAGTCACGGGCAATCGAGCTCGTGCGGGAGCACTATGGCGCCGGCGCCGATCCCGCCTCGCCGGACATTGTCGCGGCCCTGACGGGCACGCTGCGCCGCGACCCGAATCCGGGCGTGCGCAAGAAGGCCGCCGACGCGCTCTCCGGCATGCCGATGACACCCGAGATCCGGGCCGCGTTCCTCGAGGCTCTCGGGAGCGACCGCAACCCGGCCGTCCGGCTCGTCGCGATCGAGAGGCTGGCGGCGGCGGCCAGGGAGTCGCCCGACCCGAGGACGATCCAGTCGCTGCGCGCGAAAGCGATGGACCCGTCGGAGAACGGCTTCGTACGGGCCCGGGCCGCCTCGGCATTGAAGACGATGGAGTTCTGACGATGAGCCTCGAAACCCCTTCTGCCGCGGAGCGTCTCCCAGGACGATGAGCCGACACACGATCGCCGCCGCTCCCGCCTCCCGCCGCGCTCCGACCGCGCAGGCGCGGGCTCTCTGGATCGTGCTCGGGACCGGTCTGCTGCTGATGCTCGCCGCGGCCGCCTCGGCAGATCCGGCCGGGTTTGCGGCCTCCCGGACCGACCGCTTCGACGCCACCCTGCCGGCGGGCACGACCGTCCACGTCGCAAACGTCAACGGCGACATCGTGGCCTCCGGCAGCCGCGCCTTCTCCGCGGTGGTCACGACCACGGTGACCGCGTCGAGCCAGGCGCGCGCCGAGGAGATCCTCGGCCGGACGGCAATCTCCTCCTCCTCCCGCGACGGGGAGTATCGGTTGGAGACGCGGTGGCCGGGGGCGGGCGGGCCTCGCTCCCGGGACCGCCGGCGGGCGGCCCTGGCCTGCCGGGACTGCCGGATCGTCTCGCGGTACGAGATCACGCTTCCCTCCGGCGTGGGCGTGGAGCTTCAGACCGTCAACGGCGAGGTGCGCGTGCGCGACGTGGACGGGGACCTCGAGCTCCGGAACGTCAACGGAAACATCGAGGTCCTGGGAGCTCGCCGGGCGCTCGATGCCCAGACGGTCAACGGCAAGGTGGAGGCCGTGGCGGCGTCCCTGCCGGCGGGGTCGAGCTGGGAGCTTCAGACGGTCAACGGGGCCGTGGTCGCGACACTGCCGAAGGACGCGAGGTTCGACTGGAGCGCGTCGACGATGAGCGGCAGGATCGCCTCGAGCTTCGCTCTGCCCCCCGGACGCGAGGAGGCGGCCGCCCAGGCCCCTCCGGCGCCGCCGCGCGCCCGGACGCCCGGACCCGCCCGCGCGCCCCGCGTCGTCGTCGCTGCCGAGGGGGAGGAGGGCGAGATCCTGATCGACGCGGAGGCGCTCGCCCGCGAGATCGAGGAATCGCTGCGGGAAGTGGAGCTGGAGGTCCGCGAATCGCTTCGCTGGACGGAGAAGGAGGCGGGCAAGGCGATGCGGCAAGTGCGGGTGACGCTGCCCGAGCGCCGCTACGCGGCGCGGGTGGGCGGGGGCGGCGCCACGGTTCGGGCGAGCACCTTGAACGGCAATATCACGCTGCTCGCGGCGGGCACGCGGGAATCGGACGCCCGGCCGCTTCTTTCCGGCCGCCGCGCGATCGTCGTGACGATCCCGGACCTCGACATGCGCCTGCCCGGAGTGCGGGTCCGCGTGCCGCGGATCCGGGTCGAGCCCGCTCCGCATGCCGATCCGGACCCGGACCCCGACCCGATGGCGCATGAGGAGGAAGAGGTCGTCCGCGGCGATATTTCCGGCGACTTCCTCTCGACCTCCAACGCCAGCTACCGGCTGGGGCGCGTCAGCGGGACGGTCAAGATCCTCACCCATTCCGGAGAGATCCACGTCGCCTCCGCGGGCAACGGCGCGGAGATCAAGACCTACGGCGGCGACATCCGCCTGGGACCCGTGCGGGGCGACCTGCGGGCGCAGACCTTCGCCGGCGACGTGCGGGCGGTCGAGGTCACAGGCTCCGCCGCCGCCGAGACGTCGGGGGGTGACATCCGGATCGAGCGCGTCGCCGGCGCCGCCACGGCGCGCACGGGAGGCGGCGACATCGTTCTCCCGGCGGTCGGCGGGGGGATCCAGGCCGAGACGGGGGGCGGCGAGGTCCGCATCGGTGTCGTCTCCCGGCGGGTCTCGGGAGGGATCACGATCCGCAACGCCGGCGGGGACGTGGTCCTCACGCTGCCCTCGGACTTCCAGGCGGACCTCGACCTCGCGGTGGACGGCCCCTTCAACCCGGAGGATGTCCTGATCCGCTCCGATTTCGCGGGGGTCGCCGTGACCCGCAGCGCGGCTTCCCAGCGCGCCTCGGGCTCGTTGAACGGCGGAGGCCCGCGGGTGACGGTGCGGACGACCTCCGGCTCTATCCGCCTGCGCCGAGCCCCGGCCGCCGGCTCCTGATATGGAACGACCTGTCAATACGCCGAGATCTTCGGGGCTTTGCTCTTGGCTCTATCGTGACCTCTTTTTTTGGGCATGAACCCGACTGGCCAGTGGCCGAGGTGAGCGTTTCGACGGTTGATCATTCTGATATTCGCGGATCGGGCCTGTGGCCCGCCGTCATGGTGATGATCCGTCGGGAGCTGCCTCGGACTAAATTTAGTGTCGCGGATCTGGGCCGAAGGCCCTGTCGCATAGGAGCCACGAGGGTCCTCCTTCCGTGTGCTCCTCAGCCACTGACCGATCGGCTTCATGCGTTTTCTCTTTCGACGGGTTGTCTTTTTCCGCTTGCCTTAAGCAGCCCTGCCGGCGCGCTCCGCATGAACGGCGATATCCCGCAGGAATCCGACGAGCTCTCGCGCGAGGGCCGTGACCACTTGCTGGGGTGCCTTGCCCCGAGAGGCAAACTTGCGGTACCGATCGTAGAGCCGATGTTGGGCGCCGACCAGCCCGCCTCCACCAAGACCCGCCGCAGGTGCGCATTGCCGGTCTTGGTGATCTGACCTCGCTGGGTACGGTCGCCGCTGGAGTGCTCGCTGGGCACAAGCCCGGCGTACCCCATCAGCAGCGCGGGGCGCGCGAAGCGGGAGAAGTTGCCCAACTCCGAGACCAGGGTCACCGCCGTCACCTTCGAAACGCCACGCATCGCCTGCAAGGCGGTAATCACGCTACGCATCGGCTCCGGCACGACCTGCACGGCCGTGTCGATCGCCCGCTCGATCTTTCCCAGTCGCTCCCGCGCATGATCGACTTCCTGGACATAGTCCAGAAATGCCGCCTCCCGGGCGGCATGCTCGAAGTGCAGGCCCTTGAGCCACTCCCGATGCTTGATCGTCCAAGCCCTCACCCCCGCAGACGGCTGCAGACCACGACGCAGAAGAAACTTGCCCAGCCGATGCCGCGCCCGAAGCTCATCCTTCTTGGCGGCCTCCCGAGCTCGCACAAGGTCCCGCAACGCCTCGTGCCCGGCGTCGGGAACCCAAACCGCCGTCAGTTCACCAGACCGGTAGCTCCTGGCCAGCTTCTCCGCGTCCCGCCGGTCGGTCTTGATCCGGTCTCCCGGACGCACCGGGATCAGCGTCGGCGCCATCACGTCGCAGTGCACCCCCATTGCCGTCAACTGCCAGTACAGCACGTACCCGCACGGACCCGCCTCGTAGCAGACCTTCAGCTTCGTAACCCCAAGCTTCTTGATCAGCCCGCGCACCGCCTCCGGCCTGTTCGCAATCGTCCCCAACGAGCGAACCGACCCGTCCGGCCTCAGCCACCGCCACCGCAATCGTCTGCGCATGAACGTCCAGACCCACGTGTCGGATATCCTTCTTCATCGACCGGCTCCTTTCGCTTGTAGCTCCGCGCTACGGTTGGAACTCGAATCGCAGCGTAATCTACGCAATCGCGATACGAGCCGGCCGTTCCATTCTGACTAACGGACGAGGTGGTAGGCGGTCTGTCTCTCGAGCACCCAGGACACCTTGCCGTCCTCGTCGATCCAGGCGTCCTCCTCCTGGGCCGAGCGCAGGAGCTGGTCGTCCCACTCGGGCACCGGTGTGGACGCCTGCAGTTCGATCGAGAACCAGGTGGACGGCAGGAGGAGGACGTCGCCCCGCCCCGGCACCCCCTCCTGACGGTCCCAGAGGCCGACGAGCGGGCCGGCGCCGTGTCCGTGGTCCCCGATCGGGTGCGTGTAGACGCTCCCCTGGAGCCCGGCCGCCTTCATCGCGGCGAGCGTATCGGCGAGGACCTGGTTGCCGGTGCGTCCCGGCCGGAGCCTCTCGAGCAGAAGGTCCTGCAGGCGGTTGGAGTTGGCAAGCGCCCGGAGCAGCCCTGGGGGCGTGCTGCTTTCCCCCTCCCGCAGCACGTAGCCGACGTGCTGCGTGTCGGTCGCGAGGCCGCAGGCGAAGACGCCGAAGTCCACGTGCAGGTGATCGCCCTTTTCGATCGTCACGACGCGCCTCTCGGCGCGGATCGGCTCCAGCTTTTCCCCCCGTCTCTGGACGCTGACGGTCGGCGGGAACCACTCCTGTAGTCCCAGATCGTTCACGCTCTGGCGCAGCCACCACTCGACGTCCGCCGTGGTGGTCTTTCCCGGCGTGATCACCTCGTTGGAGAAGGCGCGGGCGAGGAGCTGATGAACGATCCGCATCAACCGCTCGTAGATCGGGCGCATCTCGGGCACGCGCACCGACAGGTACTCGAGGGGCAGATTTTCCGCGCGCACGAATCGGGAGGTCCAGGGCCCGAGCGCCTTCTCGAGGGCCTCGCGCTCGCCGGCGGAGAGCCCGTCGGAGAAGGCGTGTGTGGCCGAGATGTTCACGCCGATCGTCGCGGGCTTCCGGTCGTCCACGAGCTTCCGGAGGAGCGCCCACTGCCCCTCTCCCCACAGTTCGCGCCCCTCGACGAGGGGATCCCGGTAGACGGTGTAGAGGCCGCCGCTCGAGCCGCCGCCGAGGGCCAGTCGCTCGAGGGCCTTCTCGGGGCCGAGGTCGTGGAACACCAGGATCGTCCGCCGGCGCGCGGCCATCACCGAGGGAGAAACCAGCGACCGGAAGACCGGGTCCTCGTTGTACTCGCGGCAGACGACGATCCACATCGAGACGCCGTGGCGGCGCATCAGGGTGGGGAGCACCCGTTCCAGGCGGGCCTTCAGCCACTCCTGCCGCAGCGCGTCCTGCTCGCGTAGCGAGGGCAGCCGGGCGGGCATCTCCGCCGCGCGCAGGGCCCCGGCGAGCCACAACAGGAGCGCCGCGGCCCCGAAGCCTCTTTCTCCTGTCGGCGGTCGACTGCCGGTTGTCGACCGATTCCTCACCGAATCCTCAGCGTCCGGACCGGCTCCAGATCCACTTCCGTCCCGGTGCCGGAGCGCGGATCGTGGCGCCTTCCGCCGCCAACGTACTCTCGGATGCCCGACCGGAAATCCCGCCACTGCCCACCGAAGACCGAAAGCGTCTCGGAAATGTCCGCCACGTTGTCGCGTGAAAGGCTCCGGAGCTGGTCGCGGGTCAGCGGCGGGTCGGCGAGCCATCCCTTCCGCGCGGCCCACTCGAACCGCCCGGCCATCCATCGACCCCACCAGAGCGGGAAGTGCACCAGCCGCTTGCGCGGCTTGCCGACCGCCATCGCGATCTCGCGGTAGATCTCGTTCAACGTATAGATCCGGGGGCCGCCCACCTCGAAGGTCCGGCCGACCGTCTCCGGCTTCTCCAGGGCGTCGACGAAGACGCGCGAGACGTCCTCGACCGAGACGGGCTGGAAGCGCGTCGTCCCGGGCCCGATGACGGGGATGAAGAGCGGGTTGTAGCGCACGATCGGAGCGAGCAGGGAGACGAAGCCGTCCCCCGCCCCGAAGACGATCGAGGGGCGGAAGATCGTCCAGTCGAGCGAGGACTGCCGCACCGCGCGCTCCCCCGCCGCCTTGGTCCGCGCGTACTCGGAGGGAGCGTCGGCCGCGGACCCCATGGCGCTCATGTGCACGAGGCGGCGCACGCCCGCTCTGGCCATCGCCTCCACGACGTTCTCGGCCGCCTCGCGGTGCATCCGGTCGAAGGTCTGTTCCCCTTTCTCGTTGATGATGCCGACCAGGTGGATCACCGCGTCGCGCCCCGCAGCGGCACGCTCCAGCGAGGCGCGGTCCAGGACGTCTCCGGCGACGGCCTCGACCGGCCGGTTATAGCGGTTGCGGGTGCGGCCGGGCCGCCGCTCGAGCACGGCGACCTCGTGCCGCCGCCGCAGGAGCGCGTTGACCAGGTGGGTCCCGACGAAGCCCGTGCCGCCCGTGACGAGGATCTTCAAGCCTGCCTCCCTTCGACCGGCAAGTCTACGACTCACGGATAACCAAACAAGTCGCTCGCGATCTTCTCGCCGAGGGCCCGTTGCGTCACCACCTCCCGGCGCGCCGCGGCCAGGCCCGCGAGATCCCGCCGGGCGTCGGCCACGCGCAAGGGTGGCAGCCCCGACTGACGCGTTCCCAGAAGGTCGCCGGGACCCCTCGCTTCGAGGTCCTTCTCGGCGATCAGGAAGCCGTCGTTCGTCCGCTCGAGCACCGCGAGGCGGCCGAGGGCCTCCTCCCCGGCCCGGGCCCCCGCGATGAGCGCGCACCAGGAGCGCCGGAAGGAGCGCCCCACCCGCCCGCGCAGCTGGTGAAGCTGCGCGAG
>JBOGJK010000738.1:0-2108 GCA_050745345.1 Thermoanaerobaculia bacterium | reverse complement strand
GAGGCCCGGCGCGCGAGCCCCTTGCCGCACCAGCCGTACCCGGCCAGGACGACGGTCTTGCCCCCCAGGAAGAGGTTGGTCAGCGACATGATCGCCGTGAAGACCGACTGGCCGGTGCCGTACCGGTTGTCGAAGAGGTGCTTGCACATCGCGTCGTTGCCGGCGATGACCGGAAAGAGAAGCTTGCCCTCGCGCTCCATGTTCTTCAGCCTGGTGACCCCCGAGGTGGTCTGCTCCGAAGCCCCCCAGACATGATCGCGGCGCCCGACCTGCGTCGTATGGAGGATGCGCGTCAGCTCGGCCCGGTCGTCGACCAGCAGAACCGGGTTGTGCCCGACCGAACGCGTCAGGTTGGCCTCGAACTCTTCGGGCGAGGCGTCGCCGACGGAGAAGACGGTCACGCCCTGCTCGGCGACGGCCGCCGCGACGTCATCCTGCACGTAGCCGGGAGCCGTGCCGGCCAGCGTGACGTCGGCTCCGGCGCGCTGGAGCAGCAGCGTCAGGTACGCGGTCTTGGCCTCCAGCGGCACGCACACGGCGATCGGGAGGCCGCGGAGCGTCCCGTCGGAGAAGTACTTCTCGTAGAGGGCGTTCAAGACCGGCGAGTGCTGCTCCACCCACCGGATCTTTCGAAGACCTTCCGGAGCGAGCTTCGGGTCCTTGATGATCGAGGAGCGCATCGTCCCGCTGCTCACCAGCCGACCGGCCTTCCCTTGTTCTGCTCGTCCAGCCACTTCTGGAGCGGCGCGAAGTAGTCGCGCAGAGCGTTGGCGTCCATGCGGTCCGTGCCGGCCACCACCGCGAGCGCCTCGGGCCAGGGCTTCGAGCAGCCCATCTCGAGCATGCGGTTCAGTTTCTCCCCCGCCGCCTCGTTCCCGTAGATCGAGCAGCGGTGGAGGGGCCCCGAGCAGCCGGCCGTCCGCGCCAGGCCCCGATGGAGCTGGAACTGCAGGATCGCGGCGAGGAAGTACCGGGTGTAGGGGACTCCCGCCGCCACGTGGTACTTGGCCGCCGGGTCGAAGTTCTCCTCGCCGCGAGGCTCGCTCGGCGCAACCCCCTGGTATTTGCGGCGCAGCTCCCACCAGACCCGGTTGTAGTCGGCCGGCGTGATCTGCCCGGAGAAGACCTTCCAGCGCCACTGGTCGATGAGCAACCCAAACGGCAGGAACGCCACTTTGTCGAGGGCCCGCGTCAACAGCAACCCGATGTCCCTGGAGCTGTCGGGAGCCTTCTCGAGGAGGCCCAGTTTCACCAGGTACTCGGGCGTCACCGAGAGGGCGACCGTGTCGCCGATCGCCTCGTGGAAGCCGTCGTTGGCGCTGTCGCGGAAGAGGTACGGCTGCTTGTTGTAGGCGCGCTGGTAGAAGTTGTGCCCGAGCTCGTGGTGGATCGTCGTGAACATTTCCGCGGTGGTGTCGATGCACATCTTGATTCGCAGGTCCTCCCGCGTGTCGATGTCCCAGGCGCTCGCGTGGCAGACGACTTCCCGGTCGCGCGGCTTGGTGAAGAGGGAGCGCTCCCAGAAGGTCTTCGGCAGCGGATCGAAGCCCAGGGAGGTGAAGAACCCCTCGCCGTAGCGCACCATCTGGCGGGCGTCGGTCTGGCGCTGCTTCAGGATCGCGGTCAAATCGAAGCCGGGGTCGGCTCCGGCGGGCGCGAGCAGGGAATAGAGGTTGCCCCAGTCCTGAGCCCACATGTTGCCGAGCAGGTGCGCCGGGATGGGCCCGCCGGCCGGGACGGCGGCATCGCCGTACTTCTCGCGCAGCTTCCAGCGCACGTAAGCGTGGAGCGAGACATAGAGCGGCCGGACCTGCTCCCAGAGCCGGTCCACCTCGCGAGCGAAGTCGGCGGGGGGCAGGTCGTACTTCGAGCGCCACATGGCGCCGGTGTCGGCGAAATGGAGCTCTCGCGCCCCCTCGTTGGCGAGCTCGACGTACCGCGCGAAGGGCTCCTTCATCGCGGGGGCGATCGAGTGCCAGCCTCGCCATACGTCCAGCAGCCGCGCCGGGTTGCGGCTCTGCGCCATGATCTTCGTGATGTCCTCGAGATCCAGGCACTCCTGCTTTCCCTCCGGGCAGTACTTCCCCTTTCCGTAGGCGCCCTCGAGT
>JBOGJK010000737.1:0-3619 GCA_050745345.1 Thermoanaerobaculia bacterium | reverse complement strand
CGTCCGGCCTTTTGCATTTCGCGGCGCCTAACTTCGTGCGCAGTTCGTGCTCTTCCTCTCTCCGACGCCGCGAGCAAAAGGCCGGCCGCCCCAAGGGGTTGCGGCGACGCGGGGCCGTCTGCGGCGTTGCCGCTCCTCGACGATGCGCCCCGGACACGCCCGAGTCACGGCGCCTTGCATCCGACCCCGCGGCGCTCGCAACGCCGCCTCGCACCCTTTTCCCACGGGCTGCTAGGCGACGGCTCGGCCGTGCCTATGCTCTAAGATCGGGCCGGGCGATGGTGAGGCCGACGCCGATGTGGCGCACCGACAACCTCTGGTTCGAGACCGCGATAGTTCTCGGCATCTTCGCCGCCGGGAGCATCCTCTTCGGACGCTTCGAGGAGCACAAGCCGAGGGGCAGGCGCCTGCTCAAGGTCGCCGTGGTGCTCGCAGTGACCCTCGGTCTCGCCGTCACAGCGGGCCGCGCGTGGGCGCTCGGCTGGCTTGCCCTTCCGCTGGCGGCCGCCGCGGTCATCCACCTCTGGTGGCTGCCCCGTCACGGCGTCAGCGGCTGGACGGGAGAGCCGCGCCAGAAGTACCTGGAGCTGCTCGGCGCCGGGGGCAGAGCGGCCGCGAAACGGCGAGCTCCCGCCGCCGGGGTTCGCGTTCGCGCCGCCTTGGAAGGGGACCGCGACTTCGTGCTGTCGGCCGCCCGGCGGCTCGCTTCGTTCGGACCGCCGCCCTGGAGGAGCGCCGAGGAGCTCGTGGAGGGGGAGAGCCGGACCCTTCGCAGGTTCTTCGAATCCCCGGCTTCGGGCTCCGCCCTGCTCGTCGCCGAGGCGCCGGCCGAAGGCCCGCTCGGTTTCGCGTACCTCGAGACCCTTGCCGACTACTTCTCCGGGCAGCAGCACGGGCACATCGGCATCCTCGCGGTGACAGAGGAGGGCGAGGGCCGGGGTGTCGGCGGCTCGCTCCTGCGGGCGTCGGAGCAGTGGGCCCGCGGGCGCGGCCACCGGAAGTTGACGCTCGCCGTCTTCGAAGGCAACCGCCGCGCCCGGGCCGTGTACGAGCACCGAGGCTACGCTGCCGAGACGCTCCGGTACGTGAAGCTCCTGGAGAAGCCGTGAGCCGGCCCGGCAGGAGGCTGGTGCGGGCGCTCGAGGAGCATCGTGCGGCGCTCGCGGCCTTCGTCCGCCGCGCTTCGGAGGTTCCCCCCGAAGGCTGGCGCCGGTCCCCGGCGCCCGGAAAGTGGTCGCCGGCGGAGATCACCGAGCATGTGACGCTCGCGGTGGAGAAACTCCACCTGGAGCTGCAGGGAGAGCCGCCGATGAAAGTGATCCTTTCCCCGTGGGTACGGCTCTATCTGCGCTGGATGATCCTTCCCGGAATCCTCCGCACGGGGCGTTTTCCGCCCGGGGCCCGGGCGCCCCGCGAGATCCGGCCGTCGGAGCCGGCGGCGCCGCAGCTCGAAGCGCTTCGGCGTCTGGAAGCCGCGCACGCCCGCTTCGAGGCCGCGTGCGCCGAGCCCTCGGCAGCGGGTCGTTTCCTGACGCACCCTTACTTCGGACCGCTCCCGATCGCGAGGTACCACCGGCTGCTCGCCCGCCACGCGCAGCACCATGGCAGGCAACTTCCGGACCGGCAAGGAGAGTCGAGTTGAAGGAAGGCGACGAGCTGATGCGGTATTTCATCGCGGAGAAGCAGGCCGGCGCGCTGGCCGCGGCCCTCGGCCTTCTGGCGTTCGCCTTCTCCTCCCTGCTGTGGCGGACGGGCACGCCGCTGCGCGCGATGGTCTGGCCTGTAGCGCTCGTGGGGCTCGTCGAGATCGGCGTCGGCGCCGGTCTGATCCTGCGCACCGACGGCCAGGGGGAGAGGCTCCGGAAGGGCCTGGCTTCGAGGCCCGTCGAGACGCGCGCGGCGGAGCTTTCGCGCATGGAGCGCGTCAACCGATCCTTCCGGGTCATCGAGGCGCTGGAGGTCCTCCTCTTCGCTTCCCCGGCGGCGCTCCTGCTGCGCGCGAGGCCCGCGTGGGCGGCGGCCGGCATGGGGCTTCTCGTCCAGGCGTCGGTGATGCTCGTCTTCGATCTCTTCGCCGAGCGCCGCGCGCACGCGTACACGCGGTGGCTCGAAGGCCTCGGGCCGCCGGGCGGGGGAGCCTGAAGGAGATTGCGGGCGCGAGCCGGCCGCTCCGGGGGTGCCCGCGCTGCGCAGGCCGATTCGTGACGCGGAAGCTCCGGCGCTACTGCGGCCGCGCCGGAGAAGAGGTCGAGAGGGGGCCGGAGGCGCGAGAGCCGGGACTATCATTTGCGGCCATGGCGCGGAGGTGTCGCATGAGAAAACCCCGGATGGGAGTGGCGTTTCTGGCATGCCTGCTGGCGGGCGGCCTGGCCGCCTCGGCGCTCGGAGCCGATCACGGCGCCGCCGAAGTCGACCAGCGGTGGAGCGCGGCGATGAAGGCCAACGACACTGAGGCCGTCATGGCCTGCTACGCCCCGGACGCCGTGATGTGGCTGCCGGACGCGCCCGAGGCTCGAGGCGAGAAGGCGATCCGCGAGGCGTACCAGGGACTGCTCTCCGCCAACACCGTCCAGGCCGTCGCGTTCACCAACACGCACTACGAGACCTCCCGCGGCCTCTCGACCGGGTGGGGCGATTTCGCCGTCACGCTCCAGCCGAAGAGCGGAGGCGAGCCGACGGTGCTCCGGGGGCGCTTCACCGCCGTGGCGCAGAGGCGCGGCGGGCGCTGGGTCTATGTCGCCGACCACGCCTCGTCGGGCCCTTCGAAGCCATGACGGCCTCGAGCGCGCCCGCCAGCAAGCTTCGCGAGGAGATTCGATACGTGAGCCTCGTCGCCGCGTCCCCGGAAAAGATCTACGACGCGTTTGCCACGGCGCAGGGCCTGGACTCCTGGTTCACGGCGGGGCCCGGGTGGATGCCCGGCCGGGCGGGCGGATCCTCTTGCGCTGGCGCGACTGGGGCCCGGACCGCTTCACGGGAGAGGACGGCGGTCCGGCGCTCGAGGCCGTCCGGGGGAGGCGCTTCGTCTTCCAGTGGCAGCCGGACGGGCCGGGCTACTTCACGACGGTGGAAATGGATTTCGAAGCCGTGGAGGGCGGAATCGTCGTTCGCTTGCGGGAGCACGGGTACGCGGACACGCCTTCGGGCCGCCGCCGGATGCTCGATTGCGCCTCGGGCTGGGGCGAGGCGCTGGCGCTGGCCAAGTTCTGGGTCGAGCACGGCGTGAGGTATTGAAGTCTCTCGAATCGAGGAGGTTCGCGTGGCGTGGCTGTCTCTCTTCGTCGCCGGGCTGCTCGAGGTCGTCTGGGCCATCGGTCTGAAGTACACGCAGGGCTTCTCGCGGCTCTGGCCGAGTGTCGTGACGGTGGCGGCGATGATCGGGAGCTTCTTCTTCCTCTCGCGCGCGCTCGTGTTCCTGCCCCTGGGCACGGCCTACGCGGTCTGGACCGGGGTCGGCGCCGTCGGCACGGCCCTTCTCGGGATTGCGCTGTTTCAAGAGCCCGCGACCGCGGCGCGGCTTGCTTGCATCGGGCTGATCGTAGCGGGGATCGTTGGATTGAAGCTCGTCACGGCCGCGCCTGCCCCGGGAGGCCAGCCGTGAGCCCCGGAAGACGGCCGA
>JBOGJK010000736.1:0-2450 GCA_050745345.1 Thermoanaerobaculia bacterium | reverse complement strand
GAGGCCCGTCACGAGCAGGAGTTCGAGCGCGAGGTTGAGATCGGGAATCAGCCCGCCCGGACCGAGGAAGCCTTGCGCCGTCCATTTGCCCGCGGCTTCGACGACGATGATGGCAACAGCCGCGCCGACGACCAGCAGCCCGCCGAGGATGATGCTAAGCTTTCTCAGTCCGAGCGGCGGCGCGAACATGCCCGCCTGGCGCCCGCGGCTCCCGTCGAAGCGGATTACCCCGTGCGTGCCGTCGCAGAACGGCTTGTTCATCGAACCCCCGCAGCGGCACAGCGCGTAGCGGCCGGGGTCGCGAGGGCGTGCCCCGTCGGCGTGCAGCTCCACGGCCCCGCTGACGTAATACGGCCCGTTCGCCGAGGCAGTGATCAGGGGCTCGCCCGGCCCCGCCGGCGGAGGCACGCCTTCGATCGAGTAGCTCAGCGCCCCCGACGGGCAGCGCTGGACGACGGCGATGGCCGCCGCGGCGTCCGCTCCGTCGGCCTCGATCCACGGCTCTTTGCCCAGGCGGAACACCCCGGGCAGGCCGTCGGTGCAGATGCCCGAGTGCGCGCACAGCGCGCGGTTGTCGTGGATCGTGATCCGCTTTCCGCGGTACGGCTCGACAGCGTCCGGGGATACGGTGGTGAAGCGCGTACCGTCGAAGCCGATTTTCGCGTGCGTGCCGTCGCAGAACGGCTTGTTGGCCGAGCCGCCGCAGCGGCAGAGCGAGACGGCGCGCCCCTCTTCGATCGAGATCTGGTTGCCCTGCGAATCCACGAGCTCGAACGGCCCGTTCGCGCGGTACGGCCCGTTCGGAGTTGCTTTGATGATCACCTCCGCCATAGAAACCTCCTCTTTGATTGTAGATCGAAATGTGGATCGGCGATCCGCGATCGCCCGATGACCCGATCCTTCGTGCTACCCTTGGAGCGCCCGCGTGCAAGCGTTCGAGAAGGCCCCGCCGGATATCCAGGAGATCCTGACCAAGCCCATCAAGGAATTGGGGCTCAAGCTCGAAGGGTCGCATCTCGAGCGCTACGTGCAGAGGCTCTACCGGGAGCTCGAGCGCAAGGGCTTGAGAAAGTTCCGGCCGCTCTGCTACCTGACCGACGAGTGGGGCTGCCCCTCCGGGGAGCCGGTGATCGGCATTCCGTTCTATCTCGCCGACCCCAAGCTCGCGCGCCTCGAGAAGGAGATGAACGACCTCGAGGACGAGCGGGAGATCCTGATGTACCTGCGCCACGAGGCGGGGCACGCCTTCAACTACGCCTACGAGCTGTATAAGACGCCCGAGTGGCGGGATCTCTTCGGCCCCTTCCGACGCCTCTACCGCGACAACTACCGACCGATCCCCTTCTCGCGCCGCCACGTCCGGCACATCGCGGGGTGGTACGCGCAGAAGCACCCGGACGAGGACTTCGCCGAGACCTTCGCGGTGTGGCTGACCCCCCGCTCGCAATGGCGCAAGAGGTACAAAGGGTGGGGGGCGCTGGCGAAGCTCCGCTACGTGAACCGGATGGCGCACCGGCTGCGCGAGGCGGAGCCGCGGCGGCGCAAGGGGCACGCGGACCTGACCGTAGACCAGATGGAGACGACCGTCGCCGACTTCTACCAGCGTGCGCTGCAGAAGCACCTGTCTCCCGGGGAGCTCGCGCTCGACACGGACCTGGCGGACATCTTCAAGATCTCGCGCCGCCGCAAGAAGGACGTGCGCGCGGCGGCGGACCTGCTCCGCGAGAACCGCAAGACGATCGTGGACAAGGTGGCGTACTGGACCGGCGTGCCGCGCCCCCTGATCAAGGAGCTCGTCGAGTCGGTCGCGACACGCGTGGGGGAGCTCGGACTCCGGGCGGACACGCGCCGCGAGAAGGAGCACTTAGCGGAGATCACGGCGTACGCGACCGCCCTGGCGATGAATTACGTGACGCACGGGAAGTTCGTCCAGCCGTGAGCGCGAAGGGGGAGAGGGACGCATGAACCGGGAGAAGGCGACGAAGGTGGCCGTCCTCTACGACCTCTGGGAGGAGGAGGCCGAGCCGGCCCCCGAGACGCCGGCCCCGGGGAAGCGGCGCCGGAGGAAGCCGAAGCAGGACCGCGAGGAGATCTTCACGGCGCTGCAGAAGCTGGGCTACGAGCCCTCCTACCATGTGGTGGACGGCCGGCCGCAGTCGCTGACGGCGCTCTCCCGCTGCGAGGCGGACCTCTTCTTCAACCTGGTGGAGTCGTACGCCGGCGACGACACCAAGGACATGAACATGGCGGCGTACCTGGACCTGCTGGGGCGTCCCTACACCGGCACGGGCCCCCACGGGCTGTATCTGGCGCAGGACAAGTCGCTCGCAAAGAAGATCTTCGCCTTCCACAGCATCCGCTCGCCGTACTTCGCGACCTCCTACCGCGGCAAGCTCGACCACTCCCACGACATCTCCTTTCCGCTGATCGTCAAGCCCACTTCCGAGGAC
>JBOGJK010000735.1:0-2245 GCA_050745345.1 Thermoanaerobaculia bacterium | reverse complement strand
AGGGACCCTGCTGGGGCTCCTTCCCCCAGTACCCCGGCATCACCGTGGGCCCCTCGACCCAGAGCTCCCCGTTCTCGCCCTCTCGCGCGACGGTCCCATCGTCCTTGACCGCCCAGACCCGGTCTCCACTGGCGGCCGTGCCGATGGGTACCGGCGTGACCTGGTCGTCCGGAATGTCCCGGACCTCGTAGCTGGTGCAGACGTTCGTCTCGGTGGGGCCGTAGAAGTTGAACAGGCGCACCGTGGGCCATCGCTTCCGGAGCGTCCGCACATATTGGATCGGGAAGGGCTCGCCGGCGAACATGACAATCCGTGGAACAGCGCCTGCGCCGTCGAAAAGTCCTCCGTGGTCCATCATCAGCATCAACACGGAGGGTACCGAGTACCAGACGGAGATCCGGTTTGCTCGCATGAATTCCACGAGCTGCGCGGCGGAGTAGGCGATCGTCTCCGGAACCAGGCAAACGATACTCCGGGTGGAGAAGGCGCCGTACAGATCGAAGACCGACAGGTCAAAGTTGAAGGGCGCATGGTTCGCGAATACGGCCCGAGCCGTGATCCCCACTTCCCGAACGGCCCAGTCGACGAACGCCCGGGCGTTCCCGTGGCTGACGCACACGCCCTTCGGCGTCCCCGTCGAGCCGGACGTGTAGAGGATGTACGCGAGGGAATCCTCCGCGCGCTCCGGACCGTCCAGAGCCCCGGCGGGATAATCGCGGAGCGTGCTCCAGTCGTCGCGGCCGTCGCCCGCCTCGTCCACGTGGAAGAGGCGCCGTCCGGGCGGGAGGAACGCGGCCATTCCCCGCGTCGTGACGACCAGCCGCACGTCGCAGTCGTCCATGATTTTCCGCGCCCTGAGGGGGGGCGTCACCGGATCGATGGGCACATAGACGGCCCCGATACGAAGCGCGGCCTGGAGGACGGCGACCGCGCGGCAGGACTTCGGGACCCAGACGGCGATGCGGTCGCCGGGGACCGCGCCGCCTTGGGCAAACCATCGGGCCAGGCGATTGCTCCAGCCATCGAGCTCCCGGTAGCTCCAGGACGAATCGCGGTCCACGACCGCGGTGTATTCAGGCGAACCGGCAGCGGCCTCGATGACGAGCTGCTCCAGACGCCCATCGGTCCTCTTCTCTGTGAGCTCCGTGTCTCTGTGGTGGGCTCCAGGCTCACGGATCCGGTTTGACATTCCTAGCTCCGCCGTTGAGGGGGCAGCCCCAAGGCCCTGGCGATGATCTCCCGCTGCATCTCGCTCGTCCCCGAGTAGATCGTGCCAGGAAGCGCGTCCCGGACATATCGTTCGATGCCCACTTCGCGCACGATTCCGGAGCCGCCGAAGATCTGCGCCGCATCCAGGCTCGATTGGAGGAAGGCCTCGCTGACGGCCAGTTTGGCAAGGGAGGTGAAGAGATCGGACGGATGACCTCGGGATCGCTCCCAGCAGGCCCGGTAGAGAAGCAGCCGGGCGCTTTCCAGGCGCAATTTCATGTCCGCGATGCGATGAGAGATCGCCTGATTCGCGCCGATCGGTCGGCCGAACTGATGCCGCGACCTGGCGTGTTGGATGACCTCGTCGAGCTGCCGATCCATAGTTCCCAGCCAGAAGGCAAACAGGCAACTCCGCTCCCAGCCGATCGAGGCCTGGAAGATGCTTCCTCCCATTCCCTCGGCACCCAACCGGTGCGAGTCCGGCACGCGGCAGTCGTCCAGGTACAGTGAGCTCATGGGAGAGGTCGCCAGGCCGCACTTCTCGAACGGCTGGCCGACGAGGAGGCCCGGGGTGTCCCGCTCGACGAGGAAGGCGCTGATCCCAAGAAAGCCCCACTCGGGGCGGGTCGAGGCGTAAACGACGAAGAGGTCGGCCACGGGCGCGTTCGTGACGAAGGTCTTTTCTCCGCCGAGCACGTAGTCGTTGCCATCCTTGAGGGCGCGGGTCTTCAGCGCGAAGGCGTCGGACCCGGCCTCGCTCTCCGTGATGGCGTTCGCCCCAATCCACTCCCCGGAACAGAGCTTCGGCAGGTACGTCTGCTTCTGCTCCGCCGTACCGTGCAGCTCGATCGGCATGGAGCACGCCAGCAGATGCGCGCCGAGCGTAAGGCCAAGCCCTCCGTCCGGGCATCCGTTTCCAAGAGCCTCCAGGGCTCGGGCGGTCGTCAGACAATCGAGCCCCATGCCACCGTACTCGCGGGACACGGGCAGGCCGAGCAGCCCCAGGTCGGCGCACCTCTTCCACTCTTCCTTGCCG
>JBOGJK010000734.1:0-1980 GCA_050745345.1 Thermoanaerobaculia bacterium | reverse complement strand
TCTTCCGTCTCCCGTCTTCCGTCTCCCGGCCCGAGGTCGGCGTTGAAGAAGCTGGCAACTCGTGTAGTCGGCCGCCCCTACGCGAAAGTGGACGGGGCAGCCAGGGTCACTGGGCAGACGCGCTTTGCCGACGACATCGTCCTGCCGCGGATGCTCCACTGCAAGATGCTGCGCTCGAGGATCGCCCACGCCCGGATCGCGCGGATCGATGTGTCCAAGGCGCTGGCTCTACCGGGTGTGGCCGCCGCGGCGACCGGGCGAGACCTTCCGATCCCGTTCGGGATCCTCCCCGTGTCGCAGGACGAGCACGCCCTCTGCCCCGACCGCGTGCGCTTCGTCGGCGATCCGGTGGCGGCCGTCGCGGCCGTGGACGAGGAAACGGCGCTCGCGGCGGTCAACGCCATCGACGTGGAGTACGAGCCCTTGCCTCCCGTCGGATCGATGGAGGAGGGCTTGCGCCCCGCGGCGACCCCGATCCACGACTACGGCGACTCCGGAAACATCCACAAGCTCGTCTCGATGGAGTTCGGCGACACCGAGGGGGGATTTGCCCGCTCCGACCGGATCTACGAGGATCTCTTCTTTTACGAGGGGTCCACACACCTGCCGCTCGAGCAGCATGCCGCGGTGGCGGACTTCGGGCCGGACGGCAAGCTGACGCTCTGGTCCTCCACACAGACCCCGCACTACGTGCACCGGGCGCTCTCGAAGGTGCTGGAGATGCCGCCGGCGAGGATCCGCGTCATCGCCACACCCAACGGCGGCGCCTTCGGCGGCAAGTCCGACCCCTTCAGCCACGAGATCGTGGTCGCGCACCTTTCGCGCGTCACCGGCCGGCCCGTCAAGATCTGCCTGACGCGCGAGGAGGTCTTCTACTGTCACCGCGGCCGCCACCCGACGCTGATGAAGCTCCGGACCGGCGTCAAGAAGGACGGCGCCATCACGGCGATGCACCTCCAGACCCTGCTCGACGGCGGGGGCTACGGCTCCTACGGGGTCGCCTCGACCTACTACACGGGGGCGCTGCAAACGGTGACCTACCGGATCCCGGCCTACCGCTTCGACGGGGCCCGTGTCTTCACCAACAAGCCGCCTTGCGGGCCCAAGCGCGGCCACGGCACGCCCCAGCCGCGCTTCGCGCTCGAGGCGCACCTGGACAAGATCGCCTGCGACCTCGGCCTCGACCCGGCCGAGATGCGAAAGGCGCATCTCCAGCCGGCCGATTCCCTGACGGCAAACTTCCTGCGCATCGGGTCGATGGGCCTCTCCGCCTGCATCGACAAGGTGGTCACGGCCTCCGGCTGGAAGAGGCGCCGCGGCAAGCTCCCCTTCGGGCGGGGCCTGGGGCTCGCCTGTTCCTCCTACCTCTGCGGGGCGGGCCTGCCGATCTACTGGAACTCCATGCCGCAGTCGGGCGTGCAGCTCAAGCTCGACCGCGGAGGCGGGGTCACCGTTTTCTGCGGCTCGACCGAGATCGGCCAGGGCTCCGACTCGATCCTCGCCTCCATCGTCGCGGAGGTGCTGGGAATCGACCCCTTCGACATCCGCGTCGTGACCGGGGACACGGATCTGACACCGGTCGACCTAGGCTCCTATTCTTCGCGCGTCACGCTGATGACGGGCAACGCCGCGATCCAGGCGGCGGAGCGCGCCCGGGCGATGCTCGTGACGGCCGCCGCCGCGAAGCTCGAGATCCCCGAAGAGCGCATCGCGCTCGACGGTGGGCGCGTCTTCGACGCGGAGGATCCGGACAAGGGGATGGCCTTCGCCGAGGCGGTCGTCCTGGCAGAGTCCCGGTACGGCACGCTCGGAACCGTCGGCTCCTACTCGCCGCCCCCCTCCGCGGGGCGCTACCGCGGCGCCGGTGTCGGGCCCTCGCCCGCTTATTCCTACTCGGCGGCGGTCGTCGAGGTGGAGGTGGATCCGGACACCGGCATCTTCTCGGTCCCGAAGATCTGGATCGCCCACGACGTCGGCAAG
>JBOGJK010000733.1:0-3054 GCA_050745345.1 Thermoanaerobaculia bacterium | reverse complement strand
GTCTACGGACACCTGGACGTCATCCTCGCGCGCGAGGGAGAGAGGGTCACGCGCGGAGACCAGATCGGCCTCGTGGGCTCCACGGGTCGCTCGACGGGGCCGCACCTGCACTACGAGATCCGGCTGGCCGAGCGCGCGGTCAACCCGCTCGAGTACATCCTGAACAGCCGCTGACGCGGCTGTCGTAAACCGTTAACCGAAAACCGGGAACCGGGCGACTCGGTTCACGGTTCACGGTTCACGGCCAAGAGCCTCCAGGCGAAAAGTGTGAATAATTGACCTGAAAAGGCTGTTTACCGCCCAAATATGATCAACCGCGTCCTCACCAGGGTCTTCGGCACGCAGCACGAGCGGGACTTGAAGAAGCTCGCGCCGCGCGTCGAGGCGATCAACGCCCTGGAGCCTCAGACACAGGCCCTCTCCGACGGACAGCTGCGCGGGAAGACCGACGAGTTCCGCACCCAGCTGCGGGAGAAGCTCGCCAACGTGCCGGCAGAGCAGTTGCAGGAGGCCCGCGCGCGCGCCCTGGACGAGCTGCTCGAGGAGGCCTTCGCCGTCGTGCGCGAGGCCTCGCGGCGGGCCCTCGGCATGCGCCCCTTCGACGTGCAGCTGATCGGCGGCATGGTCCTCCATCAGGGAAAGATCGCCGAGATGAAGACCGGCGAGGGCAAGACGCTGGTCGCGACGATGCCCGTGTACCTGAACGCCCTGGCCGGCTGCGGGGTCCACGTGGTCACCGTCAACGACTACCTGGCCCGGCGCGACGCGGAGTGGATGGGCAAGATCTACCGCTTCCTGGGCTTGACGGTCGGCTGCATCCAGAACTCGCTTCTCGACGACGAGCGCCAGAAGGCGTACGCCTGCGACGTCACCTACGGCACCAACAACGAGTTCGGCTTCGACTTCCTCCGCGACAACATGAAGTACCGGCTGGAGGACATGGTCCAGCGCCCGCACCACTACGCGATCGTCGACGAGGTCGACTCGATCCTGATCGACGAGGCGAGGACGCCGCTGATCATCTCCGGCCCCTCGGAGGAGAACACCGAGATCTACTACCACTGCAACCGCGTCATCCCGCACCTGACAAAGGGGACCGAGGAGAAAGACAAGTACGGCAACAAGGTGACGACCGGCGACTACCTGGTAGACGAGAAGTCGCGCACGGCCGTGCTGACCGAGGAAGGGGTCGCCAGGGCGGAGCGGCTGCTCAAGGTCGAGAATCTCTACGACCTGACCAACATCGACAAGCTCCATGGAGTCGAGCAGGCCCTGCGGGCGCACGCCCTCTACAAGAAGGATGTCGACTACATGATCAAGGACGGCCAGGTCCTGATCGTGGACGAGTTCACCGGGCGCGTGCTCCCGGGCCGCCGCTGGTCCGATGGGCTCCACCAGGCCGTCGAGGCCAAGGAGAACGTCAAGATCGAGCGGGAGAACCAGACGCTCGCGACGATCACGCTCCAGAACTACTTCCGGCTCTACGAAAAGCTGGCTGGCATGACGGGCACGGCCGACACCGAGGCCGCGGAGTTCCACCAGATCTACAAGCTCGACGTCGTGGTGATCCCGACCAACATGCCGATGATCCGCGAGGACAACCAGGACGTCGTCTACGCGTCGGAGCGGGAGAAGTACGACGCCGTCGCCGACGAGATCGAGGGCCTGCGGGAGAAGGGTCAGCCGGTCCTGGTGGGCACGGTCTCGATCGAGAAGTCCGAGCGGCTTTCGGCGTTGCTCAAGAGCCGCAAGGTCGCCCACGTGGTCTTGAACGCCAAGTTCCACGAGAAGGAGGCGGAGATCGTCGCGCAGGCGGGAAAGTCGGGGGCGGTCACCATCGCCACCAACATGGCGGGGCGCGGCACCGACATCGTGCTCGGAGGCAACCCCGAGGCCTTCGCGGAGCAGCGCCGCAAGGAGACGGCGGGCGAGGAGGAGTTTCAGACGCTTCTCGGGAGGCTGCGGGCCGAGGCCGCCGGGGACAGGAACAAGGTGCTCGGCGCGAGCGGGCTCTTCATCGTCGGCACGGAGCGCCACGAGTCCCGCCGCGTGGACAACCAGTTGAGGGGGCGGAGCGGCCGCCAGGGAGACCCCGGCGCCTCGAGGTTCTATCTCTCCCTCGAGGACGACCTGATGCGCATCTTCGCCTCCGACCGGATGCAGAACATCATGCGCCGGCTCGGCATGGAGGAGGGGGTCCCCATCGAGCACCGCATGGTCACCCGCGCGATCGAGCGCGCCCAGAAGCAGGTCGAGCAGCGCAACTTCGAGACGCGCAAGCACCTGCTCGAGTACGACGACGTGATGAACCGCCAGCGGGAGGAGATCTACCGACAGCGGCGGGAGATCCTCGCCGGCGAGCGCGGCAAGGAGCAGGTGCTTGGCCTCTCCGAGATGATCGTGGACTACCTGCTCGGGCGCCACATGGCGGAAGACAAGGATTCCGCGGAGTGGGACCTGCCGGCGCTCGACCTCGACCTGAAGGAGTACTTCGGCTTCGAGCCCGGAAGCCGCGACTTCTCCGGCAAGACCCGCGAGGAGGTCCGCGAGGAGCTCGTCGCCGCGACGCGCGAGGCCTACGAGCGCAAGGAGAAGCTGCTCGGCCCGGAGACGATGCGGCTCCACGAAAGGTTCGTGATGCTCCAGATCGTCGACCAGCAGTGGAAGGACCACCTGCTCGCGATCGACCATCTGAAGGAAGGCATCGGCCTGCGCGGCTACGGCCAGCGCGACCCGCTCGTCGAGTACAAGAAGGAGTCCTTCGAGCTCTTCACGCTGATGAAGGAGCGGATCGAAGACCAGACGGTCCAGTACCTCTTCCGCCTGCAGCCGGTCGTGCGCGAAGTCGTTCCGGAGGAGGAGCCGGCGGTTCTGCGGCCGCCGGTCTCGCTCCCCCAGCGCCGGGCCGCCAGATACAACTACTCCTACGGCGCGGCCGCCTCGGGAGGCCAGGACGCGAAGGTGGAGACGGTGCACCGCAGCGCCCCCAAGGTGGGACGCAACGACCCCTGCCCCTGCGGCTCCGGCAAGAAGTACAAGAGGTGCTGCGGCGCC
>JBOGJK010000732.1:0-1571 GCA_050745345.1 Thermoanaerobaculia bacterium | reverse complement strand
TCCCGTAGCCGGCGCGAGAGCTTGCGCATCATCCGAACGGCGATCTCGGTATTCCCCTTCAGCATCGAGTCGAACAGGGCGCCGTTGATGCGCACGAGCTCCACGTCCGTCTTCGCGCGGGCGGTGGCGGTGCGCGGCAGATCCTCGAGCACGCTCATCTCGCCGAAGAAGTCCCCCTTCTCGAGCGTCGCCAGGACCCGGGTCTCCTTGCCGATCGTCTTCAAGAGCTCCACGGTCCCCGACTGGAGGATGTACATCTCGTTGCCGATCTCCCCTTCGGAGAAGATGATGTCCCCCATCGGGTGCGTGACCAGGTAGCGCTCGAACGGGCTCTTGCCGCCGCCCGGCCCCGATTTGAAGACGGCCTTCATCGCCTAGAGGACCGCCGGCTCCGGGAAAGAGAGGCGCGCAGGCTCCCCCAGCTCGAGGCGCACCGCTGCACCGAGGGGCAGCGTCCTCGGGCGGCGCAGATGTCCGGCGGGGAAGCCCGCCGCGACCGGGAAGGGAGAGCCGCGAAACCGGTCCCGCAGATACTCCCGGACCCGCTCCGGGGCCTCCGCTCGATCCCGCGACACGACCGATCCGATGACCATGGCTTGAAGGTGATCGAATGTACCCGAGCGCTCCAACTGGGTCAACATTCGGTCCAGGCGATAGATCTCCTCTCCGATCTCCTCCCAGAAGAGCACGCCTCCCTCGGGCCGGACCGCCTCCGGCGTGCCGCAGAGCGAGGCCAGGAGTGTCAGACACCCTCCCGCCAGAGGTCCCTCGCCCGAGCCGGGCGACAGGACGTCCCCGGGCTCGAACCGGTGCTCGGCCGGCGGGCCTCCCGACACCACGTTCTCCCAGTCGAGGCCGTCCTGCTCCGCGATCTCGACCGCCACCATCGGGCCGTAGAAGGCGGGCAGACCCCGCGCGCCGAGGAAGGCGAAGAGCGACGTCAGATCCGAGCCGCCGAGATGGATGCGTGGACGCGAGGCGATCTCGGCCGGGTCGAGCCGGTGGAGCAGCCGCGCGGCGCCCCAGCCTCCCCGCGCGAAGAAGATCGCGTCGACCGCGGGGTCCGCCAGCAGCGCCCGGTACCCCTCGGCGCGCTCGGCGTCGCTGCCGGCAAAGAGACCCTCGGCCCGGCGCAGGTTGGACGCCTCGACCACGCGGTACCCGAGCCCGACAAGGCGCGCGATCCCCGCTTCCAGCCGCGCCGGGTCGACGGGGCCCGAGATCGCCGCGACTCCGATCGTCGCGCCGGGCCTCAATCGCGGCGGTCGGACAAACTCGGGCATCCTGGCGATCCTAGTTGGTCAAAGACCCCGAGCGGGCCGATAAGCCGAATTCTGTCCCCGGTCGCCCGGTGACGATCATTCCTCTGGGCGCGGGGTCTCCCCCGCGCTCGAGCAGCCGACCCGGAGGCAGTCCGCGCAAGCGGAACGGGACGGGCGCCCTCTGCCTCCCTATTTGGCCTTGCTCCGCATGGGGTTTACCGTGCCCCCTCCGTTGCCGTCGGGGCGGTGCGCTCTTACCGCACCGTTTCACCCTTGCCGTCTCGCCCCAAAGGGACGGGAAGGCGGTCT
>JBOGJK010000731.1:0-1628 GCA_050745345.1 Thermoanaerobaculia bacterium | reverse complement strand
CCCGAGCCACAATCACTGGCAGAAGCTCGATCAAGTTCTCAAGATTCTGAACGCGGATCTCCCGCGCTTTCGCCTCACAAAAGCCGGCCTGGAGGAATACTACCGTGCCTGGCAGCGAGCCAGATACTCGCACACGGAGTTCAGCCCTCGGGAGGCGTCGGCTTTCCGCTTGATGGGATACCGGCTCAGAGACTTGGTGCTCGAGCATCTCGCCTCCCAGACTCAGAGTTCAATCGATGCTATGGAGGAGGATCTGCATTCCGACTTGTTGGGTGACCGATGGCTTAGCTGCGACCAGCATGTGAGTTACGTGCACGACAAGTGGCAGAGCGAGCTGGAAGCGGCTGGAGAGAGGGGCCAGGGATCGAAGCTCGGGAACAAGCTGGCCAACCCGTCGAATTTTTGCCACGTCTCTGTGCTCACGGACGACCCGGTGACAAAAAGGATTCTCGCGGACGATGCCGAGGTTGGCTATGCCATCGGCCAGCTGTACGACTCCTTCCTAAGGCTGATGCAGATGGTCCAGGACAAGAGAGGGAACAAAGGCGTCGGCATCGCAGAAATCATGAACTACACGTTCTCGCTGCGACTTCGGCACTCTGGATGTAGCCTGGCGGAAATGGGGGAGCTGTTCTTCGGCCTCGGCCATCGCCAGCAAGAGGACAAGTCCAGTGAGACCTAACCCGCGGCTTCGGCGGACTCGCTTCGCTGCGCTCGCCGGTGAGCCGCAAAGCCTTAGGCGACGTGACCTCCTCGATCGAACAGGAGAACTAACATGAAGAAACTCATCTCGCTTTTCCTCCTTGCTTGCCTATACGGTTGCGCCAGCTCTAAGACCACCGTCCGCAGCTACACAGACCCGACGGCCGGTACCCGACGGCTTTCGGCCATTGCGGTTCTCCCAATGCGAAATGCTGCCGTCGCTCAAGCCGAGAGCATTCGTATGAATCGCGAGGTTGCCCAAACCGTGCAACGGCAGAACCCGCAGCTCAAAGTGCTGGGGCCGGTAGAGGCGGTCCAGCTGCTCAACCAGCACAATCTTGTTGCCGAGTACGACCTGTACTTGACTACGCTCGCGCAGTCGGGGATCCCGAATGCTGAGATCATGCGCCGGATCGGTCAAGCTCTTCAGGTCGACGCGATCATGCAGGGGCAGATCGTGGGTCTCTTTCAACAGGACGGCGCCTATGGCAGGAACGCGGGAATTACGAAGTTCACGCTCAGATACTCCATTGTGTCCACGCAAGACGGCCTCCTTCTCTGGGAGACCTTCGGGGATGTTGATGAGCGGACAGCCACCACCGTGGAAAATGCGCCGGCGCTAGAACTCGTGCTCCCGAAGGCTACGGCCATTATTCTTAAGAGCATTCCGCGGTTCGCCTTTGCGGGAGGTTCAAGCTGAGGCGGCAACAGCGATGGCGTTGATAAGACCGTCGCCCAACCTACGCGTGCAGGGGCGGACTCGCTTCGCTCCGCCGTGCTCGCCGCCAAGCGGCAAACCGTCAGGCCTGCGGAAGGGCACAGTTGAGAGATAACCACGAAGGACTGCCCGAGATCGTCGACGCGTTTGAGCGGGACGGGCAATTCTTCGGCGTCACGCAAGTCATGCTGGGCGACCAGCCCTACGC